>JAZRIE010000161.1:0-2929 GCA_045645105.1 Eubacteriales bacterium
GACCGCGTGGGCGTGATGATGGGGCTTTCTTTCCCGTGCGGAAAGGAGATCGAAGCGCTCGCCGCACAGAATACGCGTGCCTTGCCGCGCCCGCGTGTGAGCGTAAAGAACGGCATCTGCAACCTTTCGGGATTGCAAAATCTTGCCGAAAAGCTGTGGCGTGAAACCGAGGACCGCGCATACGTCAGCGCGTTTGTGCTGTCCTTTGTCGGGGAAACGCTCAAAAAAATGACAGAGCAGCTGGACGCGCGCTATCCGTCGCTCCCCGTGGTATACGCGGGCGGCGTGATGAGCAACCGATATTTGCAGGGCGTGCTTGGCAAGCGGCAGAACACCTATTTTGCCGAGCCGCAGTTTTCGGCAGACAACGCCGCAGGCGTGGCTCTGCTTTGCAGACGGAGTTTTTTGAAATAGAAACAGAACAGAGAAGGGAGCGCGATCATGGAGCGTCAAAACGGATTTTTGAGCGTCACGCAGGTCAACGAATATCTGAAAATGATCCTTGACGGCGATCGTCTGCTCTCAAGTCTTTACGTGTGCGGAGAAATCTCCAATTTCAAGCTGTATTCTTCGGGACACGCATATTTTACACTCAAGGACGAAACGGGACAGCTCAAAGCCGTGATGTTTCGTTCCTATGCCGCTAAATTGAAGTTTTATCCGACCGACGGCATGCGCGTGATCGCACACGGTCGTGTGTCGGTCTACGAGGCAAGCGGACAGTACCAACTGTACGTGGACGATATGCAGCCCGACGGCGCGGGCGCGCTTGCCTTGCGCTACGAGCAGCTTCGCCGAAAATTGGAAGCCGAGGGCTTGTTTGATACGGCGCGAAAAAAGCCGCTTCCCGCGCTTCCTATGCGGATCGGGGTGATCACGTCTCCGAGCGGCGCGGCGGTGCATGATATCCGCAACGTGCTGGGAAGACGCTTTCCTTGTGCCGAAATGCTTCTGTTTCCGTCGGCGGTGCAGGGCGCGGAAGCCCCCGAGCAGCTGTGCATGGGTATCGAATTTTTCGGTATGACGGGGCTTTGCGACGTCATTATCATCGGTCGCGGTGGCGGCTCTGCCGAGGATCTGTGGGCGTTCAACGACGAGAACCTGGCGCGCGCCATTGCCGCGTGTCCCATTCCCGTGATCTCGGCGGTGGGGCATGAGAGCGACTTTACCATCTGCGATTTCGTGGCAGACCGACGCGCTCCCACACCGTCAGCCGCCGCCGAGCTTGCCGTTCCCGATCGGAGCGACCTGCAAGCGCGTCTGCATCTGTTGGACGCAAGAATGAGCCATGCGGTCTCCTTGCGCGTCGCGCAGGAAAAACGGCTGCTCACACAAATACAGTCGTCGCCGATCTTTACCCGTCCCGAGCGCGTCTTCGACGCCTTCCGTATGCGTCTTGCCGATCGCGAGGGTCGCTTGGAGCGCGCGCTTGATCGGTCGCTTGATCGCAAGCGACAAAGACTTTCAGCAGAGGCGCAACGGCTCGACGCCATGAGCCCGTTGTCGGTGCTGTCGCGTGGATATGCGGCGGTGTCAAGGGATGGCGCGACGGTAACACGTGCCGAACGGCTTTTCGCAGGCGACGCCATAGAGATCCGCTTTTTTGACGGAACCAAGCAAGCAATAGTGACCGAACAGAAAGGAACCGATAGAAATGCCAAAGAAAATACAAAAATTTGAAGACCGATTACAGCGTCTTGAGGAGATCCTTTCCGCGCTGGAGAACGGCGATGCGGGACTCGACGAGCTTTTGAAGCTTTACGAGGAGGGAGTTTCCCTGATCCGCTCCTGCAACGAGCAGCTGCAAAATGCCGAGCAGACCGTCAAATTGCTGCAAATGCAGCCCGACGGAACCGTGACGGCAACCGATTTCGGAAAGGCGGACGGAGAGGAATGACCGAAGAAATTTTAGAATTGATCATGCACCGCGACGCGACTCTGACCGAGGACGCCATGCGGAAATATTACGTTGAGGACGACGATATCAAAGAGCTTTTGGACTCCGAGCGATACAGTCTGTTTGCGGGCGGCAAGCGCATCCGCCCCCTGCTCACGCTCGAATTTTGCCGTATGCTCGGCGGCGAGGACAAGGCGGCGTTGCCGTTTGCCTGCGCGGTCGAGATGATCCACACCTACTCCTTGATCCACGACGATCTGCCGTGTATGGACGACGACGATCTGCGCCGCGGCAAGCCGACAAATCACAAGGTCTTTGGCGAGACCACGGCACTTCTGGCAGGCGACTCGCTTCTCACGGGCGCGTTTGAAGCCGCCGCGTCCAATACCGCGGTCACGCCCGACGTTGCCGCCAAGGCGGTGGCGTATCTTGCCAATTGCGCAGGGCGTTACGGTATGGTGGGCGGTCAGATCATGGATCTTGCGGGTGAGAAGAAAAAGCTGACGCTCGATCAGCTTCTCAGGCTCCATTCGCTCAAAACGGGGGCGCTCATCAATGCCGCGTCGGTGCTTGGCGCACTTGCCGCAGGGGTGGAATTGAGCGATCCGCGTATGGAGGACGTCGTCACCTACGCCGAAAATATCGGTCTTGCCTTCCAGATCGTGGACGACATCCTTGATTGCACGGGAGACGCCGCGTCGCTTGGCAAGAACGTGGGCGTGGACGCCGAGCATCAGAAGAATACCTTCCTCTCCTTCTATACGGTCGAGGAAGCGCAGCTTTACGCAGACCGTCTTACGCGCGAAGCGGTAGAAGCCATTCGCAAATACCCAGACTCCGAGACGCTCTGTGCGCTTGCCGAATGGCTTGCGACAAGAAAGAAATAAGATGAGAATTGACGTATATCTGACCGAGCGGGGGTACGCCCCAAGCCGTCAGCGCGCGCGCGTGCTGATCGAAGGGGGAAATGTGACGGTGGACGGCAGGACGGTCGTCAAGCCCTCGTTTTCCATCGAGGGGGAGGATCACGAC
>JAZRIE010000162.1:0-7511 GCA_045645105.1 Eubacteriales bacterium
GCGATCCTTTCCTATTTTCAGGGCGTGCTGGCGGCAAGACTGTCGCAAAGCACCGTGCGTGCGATGAGAAACGACCTGTTCCGCAAGATCTCGCGCCTGCCCATTCGCTATACCGATACACACCGACACGGCGACATCATGTCGCGCATGACCAACGACGTGGAAAACGTCTCCAACGCGGTGTCACAGTCGATCACTTCACTTGTCTCCTGCGTTCTGACCTTGGTCGGTGCGCTTGCCATGATGTTGTATTACAGTCCGATGCTGACGTTGATCGCGGCGGTCACCATTCCGATCTCGATCTCGATCTCGTCGGGACTTGCAAAATTTATGCGCAAGTATTTCGTGCGCCGTCAAAAGCTGCTCGGACAGCTCAACGGGCAGGTCGAGGAGACCGTCACGTCTTATAAGACGGTTGTCGCCTACGGGAAGGAGGATGAGTCGGTGGAGAAGTTCGGGGAGGTCTCCGAGGGGCTTCGCACCTGCTCGATCAGCGCGCGTGTGTGGGGCTCGGTCATGGGACCGATCATGAACTTTATCGGCAACCTGCAATACGTTCTGATCGCTACCGTGGGTGGTTGGATGATGCTGGCCGGCAAGGGCGGCATCAGCATTGGCAGTATTCAGGCAATGCTACAGTATTCCAAAAAATTTACGAGACCCATCAACATGATCGCCAATCAGTATTCGAGTATTCTCACGGCTCTGGCGGGTGCCGAGCGCATTTTTGAGATCATGGATAGCGCGGACGAGATCGACGAGGGCGTGCGCAAGGTCGAGATCGCAGAGATCGAGGGCAACGTGGTCTTCCGCGATGTCGATTTTGGTTACGTTTCCACCGAGCAGGTCCTCAAAAAGCTGAATATCAGCGTAAAGGCGGGACAGAAGATCGCCATCGTGGGCGCGACGGGATCGGGAAAGACAACCGTCGTCAATCTGCTGACACGCTTTTACGAGCCCGACGGCGGCGAGATCACGGTGGACGGTATCAATATCGCCGAAATGCCAAAAGCCACGCTTCGTCGTGCGATCGCCATCGTGCTGCAGGATACCGTGCTGTTTCAGGACACCATTCGAAACAACATCAAATACGGTCATCCAGAGGCGAGCGACGAGGAGATGCGCGCCGCTGCCAAAACGGCAATGGCGGATGCGTTTATCGAGCGCCTGCCCGACGGATACGATACCGTCCTTGCCGAGGCAGGCACAAACCTTTCGCAAGGGCAAAGACAGCTGCTTGCCATTGCCCGCGCGGTGTTGGCAAATCCCAAGATCTTGATTTTGGATGAGGCAACCTCAAACGTCGATACGCGAACCGAGATGCATATTCAACGGGCGATGGTCAATCTCATGAAGAACCGCACCTCGCTGATCATCGCGCCCCGACTTTCCACCATTCGCGACGCCGATATGATCGTGGTCATTCGTGAAGGTCGTGTAGAGGAGGCGGGAGACCATGAAACGCTTCTTTCGCGTGGCGGAGAGTACGCAAAGCTCTACCAAAACCAGTTCGCGGGTATTTCAACCTGAGTCTTTAAAAAATATTTACAATACAATTGGAAAAATCTATTGACTTTTTTCGTAATATCATGTATAATTTTATATATGCTTATAAATGCAATGATTTTTTTGGAGGATTCACTATGAAAAAGCTGCTTGCATTGATTCTTGCCGCGCTGATGGTTGCCACCTTCGCCGCTTGCTCAAAGGAAGAGGAAGAGGGAGAAGATCTGAAGGACTATTTGCAAAACGACGAGGTCGTGAACACGATTACAAATGAAAAGGGTGAGACCTTTAACTTTGACATGATCGACAGTGAAACGGTTGTGATCACCAAGTACAAGTGCGGAGACGATAAGCACGCGCTGGTGATTCCCGAAACGTTGGACGGTAAGACCGTTGTAGCGATCGGCGAGGCTGCGTTCAGAACCTGCAACGCCATTACCTCGGTCACCTTCCCCGCAACCGTTGAAGCAATTGGAAATTATGCGTTTGAAGGCTGTCAGCTTCTCACCGAGATCACCTTCCCCGCTACCATCAAGAGCATTGGAAAGAATGCCTTTGGCGGATGCACGGGCCTTACCTCGGTCTCCTTTGCAGAGGGATCGACGGTATCCATGATCGAAAACTTTACCTTCCAGGGCTGCACCGCATTGACGGCGGTAACGATTCCCGCACACGTTAAGATTGTAAAGCAAGGCGCATTTATCGGATGCTCCGCATTGGCAACCATTACGGTAGCAGAGGGCGTTGAGACGATCGAGGCGCAGGCTTTCCAGAACTGTAAGGCTCTGGCAACTCTCACCATTCCCGCATCGGTAACCACGATCGGTGATCAAGCATTCAGTGGAAGCGAGAATTTGTACGTTGAGGGCGTGACCTACCCCGCAGGCTCTGCCGCAGAGACATACTTCTCTCAGCCAGACTACGAGCTTTCCGAGAAGCCCGTTGAGGACGACGAGGGCGACGCGCAGGCTTGATGCCACGATAGCGTCATCAATAATTCCATTACATCACAGAAAAAAAGAGCAGACACGCAGTGTGTTTGCTCTTTTTCGTTGAAAACACCCCCGAGCGGATTTTTCCGCTCGGGGCTTTCGACTGTAGTCGAACTAACGACTTTTGTCAGAGGAGTAAACTTTTTGTTTTTTCAAGAGTCCACTCTAAGGGGACTATATCATTCGCTTAATTTATGCGATTGCTTCAGTCTTTTGTTGTGGTGGATAATATAACAAAATTTTATGTACTTTTTAAACAACCTAAAAGGTGGGAAAAGGAACTGATTTCCATGTCGTTTACAATCTCTCCCGAGCCAACAATAACTTCTCTTCCATATTGCGGTTGGTGTAAAACTCCCAAAGAAATAGGGTTTATAAGCAGGATGCAACGTTGTTTTTTTGTCTCCCACCGTTCCTTATATTTATACTTAAAATTGTATGTTGGCAACAACTTCGATTTGCCATGGAGCGGAGCGCGCAGAGCCGCTCCGTCAGAAGTAAGAACGAGAAATTTTCGAATAAAATATTCTTTATTATCCTTTAAAATCAACATTGTACGCCGCCTTGACACACCAAACAGTTTGATTGCGAACACTTCATGCGGCGTTTCAATATAGAAATCGCACTTCTTACCTTGATTACTTGCCCAAAACCAAAACAGATGTGTTCGCACCAATGAATACGAGTGCTTCTTGCAGCACGCAGATATTTTGGCGAACAATACAAGTCTTTTTATTGGTTTTAAGAGAAAAGGTATGGCAATTAAAACAATGAATATGATGATGAAAAAAATCCACATATAGTTTTATTCCTCAAAGGATTTACTTTTTTACTGGTTCGCATCAGTTTTCGTCATTGATATTCTTGTAATCGTCCTCGTCTACGATGCAGCCGAATTTTTCGCCGCAGGCAGGGCAGAGAAGATTTTCGGGGTCAAGCTCCTGATCAAAGCAGACCGTCTCGCCGCAAGAGGGACAAACGATCTCAAAATAATCCTCGTTGTCACACTCACAGCCGTCACAGCTTTCGCAGTCGCCGTCACACTCGTCGAAATCGTCAAAGTAAAGATCATCGTCCTCGTCGTCAAGATCTTCCTCGTCAAGCTCTACTTCCTCGTCCAGAAAATCCTCAACGACCTCCAGATCGTCGTCGATCTCCTCGATATATTCATTGAGGTAGTCCAGATCCTCGTCGATCTCGTCAATATCCTCTTGCAGATCGGCAATATTCTGTGCCATTTCGTCTACAAGGTCGAGAAGCGCGGCAATAATCTTGCCCTCCTTGGTGGTCTTGTCGAATTCAAGTCCGTCGGCAAGACCCTTCAGATATGCGGATTTTTCGGTCAGATTCATTTGATATATACCGTCCTTTCAAAAATGTTTTTATGAAAAATCGGGGGAAAGCTTTGCACGGCATAGCTTTCCCCGTTGATGAAAGACTTACGCTCTGGAAAGATACTCGCCGGTTCTGGTGTCGATCTTGAGCATATCGCCTACGTTGATGAAGAGCGGAACCTTGATCTCGGCACCGGTCTCAAGCGTTGCGGGCTTTAAGGTGTTGGTTGCGGTGTTACCTGCAAAGCCGGGATCGGTATCGGTAACCTCAAGCTCCACGAACGTGGGGGGCTCTACGCCAAACACGTTGCCCTTGTAGGAGATGATCTTGCACATCATTTCTTCTTTTACAAAGCGGAAGTTGTCGCCAACCTTGTCGTGCGCGATGAGGGTCTCCTCCCAGGTCTCGGTATCCATAAAGTGATACAGATCGCCGTCGTCGTAGGAGTACTGCATATCCTTTCTTTCGATATAAGCGTTTTCAAACTTGTCGGTGGGGTTAAAGGTCTTTTCGGTTACTGCGCCCGAAATGACGTTCTTGAGCTTCGTGCGAACGAAAGCCGCACCCTTACCGGGCTTTACGTGTTGGAATTCGATAACCTGCAGGACGTTGCCCTGACCGTCATCAAAAGTAATGCCGTTCTTAAAATCGCCAGCTACTACCATAATTACCTCCAGATAGAAAAAAGAATTTTGCGCCGTCATGGTTGTCCGGCCACATAGTTACCTATATTGTACACCAAAAATCAAATTTTTGCAATAGATTTTTTCTTCTTTTTTTAATTTTTTTCAAAAAATTTGCAAAAAAGTACAAAAAAGAGTCGGACGAACCGCCAAAAAGACAAAATGAACGGTCTATCCGACTCAAATAGCGCATAGCTGCTTTTGTTAGCTCTCCCCCACCGTTGCGACATTGCCCTGTTGCTTTTGAGGAAGAAATTCGTTTTTTCGATACTCCGAGGGGGAGACACCGATCTGTTTCATAAAGGCGCGGTTAAAGGTGCGCAGGGTATTGAATCCGACGATCTCGCTGATCTCGGTTACACTCAGGTCGGTATTGCGAAGATATCGCTTGGCTTCGGTCACGCGCAGAGAATTGACGTAATCGTTAAAGCGAATGTCAAGCTTTTCACTGAACAGATGCGAGATGTAATATTTGTTGAGGTGAAGCTTTTCCTCAAGAAGCGAGAGCGAAAGGTTCTCGGCAAAATTCTGTGCGCAGAACGCGACGATGGCACGCAGAGCATCCGAGTCGCCTACTGCAGGCTGTGTGATTCTCATGCGGGGAAGCAGCTCTGAAAAGAGGGCAAGAAGGTATCCGCGGCGTTGGGCTTTGACGTACGGATTTTCATGATCACGTTTGCTGCAGGCGCCCGAAAGACCGTCCACAAGAGCGGCGATTTCGGGAATGTTGAGCGCACCGCGGATCACAGAGGTCTCCGGAACCCCCATGGTCAGGGTATCGAGCAGCTCGGGCAGAATGTCGGGCTTGATGATCATGAGATGATACTTTTCGGTTCCGTGTGTTTCAAAATAATGGATCTGATCGGGAAAGGAAATGAAAATGTCGCCAGGATAGATCTCGTAGCGTATGGAATCGGCGTAAGCAACGGTCGAACCGCCATACATACACAGCAGTTCAATTTCGCGGTGCAGATGAGGTGGGCAGCGTAGCTTTATCTTTCCGTTCAGCACGTTTCGAAATTCGATCTCTAAGCTTTTCAGCTGGTATCGGAAGGTGTTCAAGGGCGTTCCTCCTTTCGTTTTCATTTGCGACGAATGCGTCGCACGCCTGTTTTGCGGTAGATGAGGAAGGTGGCAAGGAAGCCGACCGCAAGACTTGCCGCGATCACAATGATCGGCAGATAGGCGTGCAGACCGCTTTCGGTCGAACGGCGCACGTTCATGCTTTTGACCCAAAGCGCGTAAGGCTCGTCCGTCTCGTGGTTGTCTGACGAGGTGGTCAGAGTCAGCACCACGGGCTTTGAAAGGTCGGCGTCGGCGGTGAAATTTCCGATCTGGAAGGTTACGGATTGCCATGTTCCATTTTGAATTTCCACCGAGCTTTCGTAGGTCAGGCGTTCTCCCTCGGCGGTCGTTCCCTCAAGCGTCAGATGCGCGGTGCAGGACGAGGCGTCGGGGATCTGGCAGAGCAGACCGATCGAGGTCGACGTGGCGCCACGCAGGAGAGCGGCATCGCTAAGAACCTTGCTGACGCCGCCGCGATCGCCGAACGCAGGCTCTACCCAAGTGAAGAGCACGGGTGCGTTCCAGGTGGCGGAGTGATTGCTGACGGGGGCATCGGACGAGCCAATACCAACAAATCCGTGGATCGCGCCCTCGGTAAAGTCGAAGAGCGGCGCTTCCTCAAGACCGATCGTTCCCGCATTTGCGACACCGCCTACGGTCAAGCGGGAGACCAGATCTGTGGTGTTGGAATTCCAATCGGGAAGAAGGGATTCACAAAGGCGGCGGTCATCGGCAGAAAGTCCCGTATCGATCGAGGAGAAGACCGATAAGATCCTGCGCCCCTCGCCGTTTTCGTCGCGCAGTCCTGTGGGGGTACCCGTCTGACTGCCATAGAAGATCAGATCGGCGTTTGCCTGCACGGCTTTGCGGTAGGCGTGCGCAAAGGAAGCCGCCTGACGGTCGGTGCTTTCCGCATTGTAGGAAATATCGCAGACCGAAAACCAGGACGGTGCGCCCGTCTTTGATGCGTGCAAAAAGCTTGAAATATCGGAAAGTGCGGAAACGGTTAGTATGCCGCTTTCTGCGGTCGTATCTGCTTCGGGTTCGCATTGCGGTGAGACCGCTGCCCCCCATTGCATCGCACCGCCTGCAAGGAGCTGGGCTTGTACGGTGGAGAAGAACACCTTGGTGTCGTCGATCGTGGTGGTTTGCGGCGCAATGAATACGCGCCCCTCCGACATACGCGAGCGTAGGGCGATGGCGGTCGTGCGACAGAGCGTTGCAATGTTCGTCGCATCGGGAACCTGCAGGAAGATCGCTGTCAGAGCACAGTGACCGTCCTTCGTATAGCGCGAGACGATAAGGTCGATCAGTGCGGTGTATGCGGTCTGTGTGATGGCAGTATCCATGCAAAGAGTCAGCGAGGTCTGCATACCGAGTTCGTCGGCACGCAGAATTTTTGCTTCCAGCTGTGTCAGGGTGTTGTACGAGATCGGGTAGGTGCCGCCTTGAAATGAGAAGGTGTCAATACCGTTCGTCAGCTCCAAAAGCGAGACCTCGTACATGGCGTGCATCGTACCGATCGAGACGGCATCGGAGGGATCGTCCACGTTCAGCCCTTTGGGCGAGCCTGCCCAAGGAAAGGCGCGGGTGTCAATGGCAAGTGCTTCGGGATTTTGGATGTAAAAGGCGTCGGTAGAGAGCGGCGATCCGTCCTCAAAGAAGACCGCAAAGGACGAATAAAGACGGGTTTTTCCATCGGCCTCGAGTGAAAAACGGAATTTGAGCGTAGAGGAGACCTTCACCTCGTCGAGCGGCTCGCGCGACGTGACTGCCGAAAGATCCTCGTCAGGGGCGATCTCGTATAGTGAGACCGTCTCGCCATCGTGTGCCTGTACCGTGGTAAGATCAAGTGAAACGACGGCGTTGACATTCCCTTTTTCGTCGATCAAAAGCTCGCGAAAGCCGCTTTTTGCCATGGGATCAACAG
>JAZRIE010000163.1:0-5390 GCA_045645105.1 Eubacteriales bacterium
AGACCCGTGATCGGATTGATCCGTACACCCGTCTGTGCCATAGGCTGACCGACGGGCGCACCGTAATTTTGCATCGGAACGCCGTAGCCTTGCGAGGGTTGCGTCACGGAATTGCCAACACTTGCAAAATCGGATGCCGCCGAAGCACCGCCCGAAAAAGGCTCGCCGTCGCGCGTTTTCATGACGTTTCCAAGTCCGCAGCCGATACCCTTTTTGCCCGAATTGACGTAGCCGAAGAAACGGATCGTCACGCGTGCGTACATTCCACTGTAAATATCGGATGGCGAAAGCTGGACGTTGATGTTGTCCTGACCCACTACCTGCGGTTTATTCTTGGCGGACGCAGTCACCACCCAATGCCCTTTACATTCCTCCCCGAAAGGCTCACCGTTTGCGCGCACACCGTCTCCGTCGTACATGGGGATCGCAATCACGGGAGGCTGAACGCCGTTCCACTTACTGCCGATCGCATCTGCGACCGCCGCGTGGATCGCGTTGTCAATATCGGCTTTGGTGCTGAGATCGGTCTTGGGGATCAGAAGCGTCACAGAGTATTTCGGGTCCCCCTGTCCGTTCTGCGGCGCACGGGGCGTTACAAGGTTTGCGTAGGAAAGTCTTACTTCGCCGGTCAGGCATTTTTGAGCGTCATTTTGATACATGATAAAATATCTCCTTTTCCATTTTAATTTTGTGTTTTTCCGACACCCGCAAAGTCAGCAAGCGCGGAGTTATAAGGGTCTCTTTTGTCGGTGTCGCGTACCAGCGTGGGGATTCCAATCGGTTTGTTGACAAGATACCCCAATTTTTCGGCAAATTCCTTTTCTCCCATCAGCTTTTCGATCTGCGCGAGCGACAGTGGCTCGCTCTTGTAGAGCATACTTTTTTCATATCCCGCCTCGATAGCGGCGTTGATCGCGGCTTCCTGATTGGTGAAGGTGCGAATGCTCTTTCCCGATACGACCTTCAGCCCCGGGACGCGACCTCCCATCAGGATCTTGTTTTTGGCGTAGGCTTCGAGGTCGCCCACCCATTTTGCGATCTGCTTGCCGCGCTCGATCAGATCGCATATCTCGTCGTCGGATACCGTGTCCGCGTTTGCATCGGGATAAAAGACGGACGGCTTTTCACTCTCCAACGCAAGATAATATTCGGCTCGCGCTCGGCAGACCGCACGACCGCGACAGAAGCGGCAATGCTCCCCTGCGAGGAACTCACCAAAGCCGTAAAAGGCTTTTTGCGCAGGTGTCTTGATCGATTCACCCCATTCGTAAAGCTCATCCAAAGACAGCAACACACTCGACGGCTCTCGCGTGATGCGAGGCTGAACGATGGTGGTGACAACATACTTAATACTGTTTCCGAAGATCGGCGCATAGCGTTTGAGCGCGCCAAGTGCATAGAGACGCATTTGCGCGTTTTCCACCGCCGACACTTCCACGCCCTTGCCGTGCTTGTAATCGACGATATGGAGCGTGTCGCCACAGATCATAATACAGTCACACGTACCAAACGCCTCGGGCGCGTAGTCCGAGAAATCGACGTGTACCTCGGTCGCCACATACGGTCGCGTATTGTAGGACATTGCCACCGTCCGCAGAAAATCGATGTAGACGTTTGATGTATCGTCCATCTCATCTTTATAAAGCGGATCCTTTTTGAGCTTATTGTAGCGTTTTGTAAACGCTCCCGAGGTAATTTTATCGGTAAAGTGTTTCAACACCTTCAGCTCACAAATGGCATGCGCCAGTGTTCCCTCTTTTGCATATTCGGTGGTTTCCTCGGGAAATCGTTCTTCAAATCGCGGCGCGGCGGTGCATTTGAGCCAACGGCTCGCCGAGGACGCGGACAGAAGCGCGTGTTCCACAGGGGCAGACATATCACTCCCCCATCAGATCGACGCGCCGAGAGCGCGCAGATCGGTCACAAACGCGCCGTAATGCTCCTTCGGGAGCGTGGTGATGGCGTTCGTCCCGTACTTGGCAAGCAGCTCCATCAGCTTACCGACGTTGGCGGGATTCTGATCGATCAAGGCTGACCCCGCACGCGCGATGGTGTCCATGTCATACGCGACCGCACCTGTCGGGATCGCGGCAGTCGGTGCGACGGACGGAACAGTCGTCACGGATGCGACGGGGATCGCAGGCTGTACAGGTGCTACAGGCGGCGTGTTCGGCGCATAAGGGACAGACGGCTGTACGGGGGCAACAGGCGTAACGGTAGTCGTGGGCATCACAGGCTGAACAGGCGTCACGGGTGCGACGGAAGCCGCCGCAGGTGCTACGGGAGGTACTGTCTGCGCAGGTTTTACGGGTTGCGCTGTTTCGTGCGCGACGGAGATCGCCTCAAGCGCGTTTTCCACGCACCGCTCACAAGCCTTGTTCTCCAAAGCGGCGGTCAGTCGGTCGATCCGTGCGCGATCCTCGGGACAAAATTCAATGGTAATGTTGTTCATGGTTGATTCCTTTCTGTAAATAGAATAAATTGATCGGGTTACAATCTTTCTTTGTACTGCTTCTCTACCTCGTTCTCCCAGTACTCCAGCTCGGAACGAAGCACGAGCTTGTTGGTGTTCAGCTTTCCGCCGTTGCAGTAATGACGGACGGCATCCAATATGGCATACGCCTTGGCGTCACCGATCTTGCCGTCGTACCGCTTGATCAGACCTTCTCGGTCGATGTATGGCTTTTCGGAGGTCTCCTTGACCGTCTTCAGAGCGGCGTTGTAGCCGTCCATGTAGGCTCGCATGTAAAGATCTCTGCTTGCGCAGTCTTGGTTGGCGTTCATTTCAGGCTCCTTTCATTATGTTGTTTAATGTGTTAAACACTATTCGCACAAAAAAGAGACTCAACAGATGTATCCAACGCCTCGGCGAGTTTCAAAAGCGTTTTCGTAGTGGTCGTTTTACAATCGTTGTTCTCCAACGCCGAAAGCGTCGCACGACTGACGTTGCTTTTTTCTGCCAATTCCTCTTGCGAAAGCCCCTTCTGTTCTCTCAACTCTTTAATACGGTATCCCATATTGCCCCTCCTTTCTTTTTGTTTTGTTTAACGCGTTAAACACATTATACACCATAAAATTGGCTTTGTCAAGCCCTTTTGTCAAAAAAATTAAACATTTTTTGTTAAACCCACTTGACAATTCCGAAAAAGTGTTGTATAATGTGCTTGACATTAAAAGAAAAGAGGAAGAAAAAACATGACCCTCGGGGAATTGATCAAGGATTACCGTGAGAAAAATAGGATGTCTCAACGAAAGTTTGCGCTCCGCTGCGGCGTATCGAACGGCTATATCTCCATGCTTGAGGACGGCAAGAATCCCAAGACCGGAAAGCCTCTCGTCCCGAAGCTCGATAAAGTCATGCTGATCGCGGATGGATTGGGGTATACACTTTCCGATCTGCTCCACATAATAGATGATATGGAAATAGATGTGTCATCGGTCTCCAATCTCCGCCCCATCAAAACAAAAAGGATCCCCATGCTCGGACAGATCGCCTGCGGAGAACCGATATTTGCGGATGAGGATCACGAATCCTATATTGATGCAAGCTCGGATATAAAAGCTGATTTCTGCCTCACTGCGAAAGGCGACAGTATGATCGGTGCGCGTATCAACGACGGCGACGTGGTGTTCATCCGTTCCCAGCCCACAGTCGATAACGGACAGATCGCGGCAGTGATTATCGGAGACGAGGCTACGCTTAAACGCTGGTACTACTATCCTGATAAGGCAAAGCTCGTACTCACCCCCGAGAATCCCGCATATGAGCCTCTCGTTTACGTCGGCGAGGAATTGGAGAACGTGCGGTGTCTCGGTCGAGCCGTCGCATTCATGAGCAATCTTTAATATAAAAGCACAAAAAAGCCCCATTCAAGCTGCAACTTGAACGAGGCTGTGTGGACAATACAGGCGGTAAAGCCCATACTACCAAAGCACAAAAGTAGTATATCACAACCGCCTGTTTTTGTCAAGCAATTTTTTCAAATACAGGAGGTTTTTATTATGCCAAGTTATGAGAAGAACAAAAAATCGGGCTTATGGTCGTGCCGTTTCCGTGAGATCGGAGATGACGGACTTCCCCACCAGCGGCGGCTTTCCGATCACTTCAAAACCAAGAAGGAAGCACAATTCGCCTACGAGGACTACATCAAGCAACGCGACGAGACACGAAAGCAAAAGCAGACCTTGCCGGATGAACCAACCAAAACACCCGATGACATTCTGTTCGACGACCTGCTGGAATCCTATCTTTCGTTCACAAAAAACCGCGTCAAGGAATCGTCCTATTACGATATCCAAAGCAAGATCAATAACCGTCTCCGTCCCTTCTTTACGGGAAAACGGCTCGGAGAGATCACGCCGAAGATGGTGTCTGATTGGATCGAGAACATCGATTACAGTCATTCATCCAAAATGTGGATATTCTCCACGCTCTCCGCGATCTACAAGTACGGTGATAAGTACTTTGACACCAAAAACATCATGCCAAAAGTAGACAGACCGCGCAATCTGGAGACACCGAAAGAAAAGGAGGTCTGGTCTCCTCAGGAATTTGCGATGTTCATACAAGAAGTCAAAAAAGACGCCTTCGCAATGTACTTCCGCACGCTCTACGTGACCGGTGCCAGACGCGGGGAGATCGCCGCGATATGCTGGAAGGATTTCGACCCCGACAGACAGACCATCCACGTGAGCAAAAGTGTCACGACAAAAACCACGGTGGGCGCATATAAGATCACCACGCCAAAAAACATGAACAGTGTCAGATTCATATCCCTTCCCCGATACTTCGTCGATGAATTAAAAGGCTATCGGACAATGCAACAGGAAACGCTGAAAGACCAATGGTGCGAAAACCTGTTTATGTTCGGCGGGTCGCGACCGCTCCCATCATCAACGGTGGATCGAGACTTTAAGAACGCGATCAAGTGCGCTGGGATCAAACCGATCACGATACACGGACTGCGGCATAGCTGCGCGTCACTGCTGCTCTCACAGAACATATCGATCGTTGGTGTCAGCCGCCGTCTCGGACACAAGAACATCGAGCAGACACTGAATACCTACGCCCACCTGATGCCCGACGACCAAACCAAGATCATCAACGCCCTCGACGGATTGGAACACATTGTGTAACACTACCCCAAACCCTCTCCGTATCTGCCGAGCGACGGAACGGACAACACTACAAAATAGGCACAAAAATAGGCACAGAAAAATAAAATCCTGTGCCAACAAATAAATTCTAACAAAGACGGTATGTACGTATTGAACAAAAATCGAATAGCAAAAGGCTTGGAAATTGTAAAAACCGTGGCAAAAACCACGGTTTTTATGTTTTGGTGGAGACAGCTGGGTTCGAACCAGCGACCTCATGCATGTCAAGCATG
>JAZRIE010000164.1:0-6027 GCA_045645105.1 Eubacteriales bacterium
GTTCCCCCAAACCCCTTCAAGAATTTTTATCGCATTTATAGGACGGATAAAACGGGGATGCTTGTGCCTCGTTTTTTTGATTTAGGGCATTGTTTGAAATGCTTTGAGTGTAGGGGCGCGGCGCTTGCGTGTTTGCGCGTCCGTTCTTAAGACCGGTGGCTTTTTGTGTTGACAAGACGGACGGAGTATGGTATAATAACAATAAAGTAGAGACGCAATCCGTCGGAAAGCGAGGGTGACGCATGAAAGGGAATTGTAGGATAGGGATTATTTTTCTGTCACTGATGATTGTATTGAGCGGGTGCGGAATAGCGAACGACGATACCAATAAAAAAGATCAGGAATACAAGTTGGTTCGCGGGGCTGTTTTCTTAAATGGGGAAGTGATTGAGAGTTTACCCGCATTTGTGGGCTCGTCAGACGTTCGATTGCCCTTCATGCAGATCGTTCAATTGTTGGGAATGACCGTAGAATCAAAGGAAGACGGTCTTGTCTATATTACAAATGATGATGCCCTTTATATTTTACAGACTTCTCCGGAGATCGTACTCGTTAAACAAGGCGATGATTCTAATTTAATGCTTCCCCCGCCCGGATCTTCCTCATATTACTGTCAGTATGAGATGGATGACGTTTTTGTAGACGATGGAACATTGTCGTCGGCTTTGTTTTTTATGGGCGTTACAATCCATTACGCGATCGATTATGAAATTCCTAAAATTGAAATTGTAAGGGTTTCAGATCCAACAGCGTGAAATCGATCGTATGCTTAAAAGTAGATCACAATGAGACTTGTTGTTCTGATTTTAATTTCTGCTCTGTTTTGTGTAGTGGAAACACTGCTGTTTGTAATTTTACCGGAGAAAACAAACAAGGTTTATTTATACATTTGTTTGTTTTCGTTGTTTATGTTGTTTTTGATTGTAGGCACTATAGCAATTTATAAATTAGGGGTGTTTTGGAATTTAGAAAATCATATTAAGCTTATTTTAGGTATTTGCTGTTTGCTTGTGATGGTTATTAGCTTCTTGTATCGTTGTGTAAAAAAATAAACGTGTATTCTTGTGCAGCAGTTATCGTTCGGTTTAGGGGAGTCCCCTCCCCTACGAGGTATGATGTTATTTCTTGTAGGGGCGCGGCGCTTGCGTGTTTGCGCGTCCGCGAATAAACGACAACCGCAAAACGACAAATCAACGCACATCATTTGCGATTTGTAGGGGCGATTCGTGAATCGCCCCTACGGGTTTGCCGTGTTTTTATATTTTGCGGGATATTCGTTCGTCCCTCGATGATCGTTTGCGCGGTCGTTTTTTAGGGTACGTTGGTCAAGAAAACACCCATTCGACGGTAAAAAGACTTATTTATTTGAAAAGAATTTAAAATTTATGAACTTTTTTTCAAAAAACTATTGCAAAGCGGGGAAAAGTGTGTTATACTATTGTATGGTAGAGTATAGTCATGTGAGGGAGTGGGTTTTTGCAAATCCGCTCTTAATTTTTTGAACGGTCGACCGATGTTCGGTCGTCCCACTACCGAAAGGAGACCCTTATAATGGCAAAAAAAGGAAACGGCGGAGTTGCGTTGGCGGTTCGCAAAATTGCAGAGCCGCTTGCCGAGGAGCTTGGATATTTCCTCTGGGACGTGGAATACGTCAAGGAGGGCGCGGAAATGTATCTGCGCATCACCATCGACAGCGAGGAGGGCATTACGATCGAGGACTGTGAAAAAATGCACCGCGCCATCGATCCTCTGCTTGACGAAGCCGATCCCATCGAGGAAATGTACCACTTGGAGGTCTCCTCTCCCGGGATTGAGCGCGACCTGAAGACCGATATGCAGATCAACGCCTGCGAGGATTGGGACGTGGAGGTCCGTCTCTACGCGCCCATCGACGGTGCCAAGAGCTACCTTGGCGTGCTTCGCGGCTTGGACGGGGACGGAAACGTGGTGATCGATTGCGACGGGAAGATGCGTACCTTTGCGCGTGCCGCGATCGCGTCGCTGAAAACCCATTACGAATTTGAAGACTAAGAAGATTAAATAGAAGGAAATATGTTTTTGGATATGATTCAGAAAGGATTTGTATGAGATGAACACAGAGTTTTTCACTGCGTTAGAGCTTTTGGAAAAGGAAAAGGGAATTCCCGCGGACTACATGATCGAAAAGATCGAGGCGGCGTTGGTTTCGGCTTATAAAAAGGAATACGGCAACAACACCAACGTTCGTGTCCTGATCGACCCCGCCAAAAAGGACGTTCGCGTGTATCAGCAAAAGGAGGTCGTCGAGGAGGTCGAAAACCCCGAGATCCAGATCTCTCTTGAGGACGCAAAGGCGATCGCAAAGAAATATAAGGTCGGCATGGTAGTGGAGACCGAGGTTAAGACCAAGAACTTCCGCCGCTTGAGTGCCGCCGCCGCAAAATCTGTGATCATTCAGGGCATTCGCGAGGGCGAACGCCGCGTGATGCAGGAGGCTTACGAGACCAAGCACGAGGAGATCATCACGGCAACCGTCTCCAAGGTCGATACCGAAACCGGAAATGTGGTTCTGCAGACCGATACCAGCCGTGCGGTGCTGCATCATGCCGAGCAGATCCCCGGCGAGACCTTCTCTGTCGGAGACAAGATCAAGGTCTTCGTCATGGAGGTCAACAAGGAAGCGCGCGGACCTGTGGTCACGCTTTCCCGCGCACATTCGGGATTGGTTCGCCGTATGTTCGAGCTGGAGGTTCCCGAAATTGCCGAGGGTATCGTCATGGTCAAGGGCGTGGCTCGTGAGGCTGGCTCGAGAACCAAGATCTCGGTTTGGTCGCGTGACGAGGACGTAGATCCCGTAGGCGCATGTATCGGTAATCACGGCGCGCGTATCGCGGCGATCGTGGAGGAGCTTCGCGGCGAGAAGGTTGACATTGTTAATTACAGCGAAAAGCCCGAGGAGTATATCGCATCGGCGCTTGCTCCCGCTGAGGTGATTTCGGTCACCATGACTGCCGAGAGAGCCTGCCGCGTGCAGGTTGCGCCCGATCAGCTCTCGCTTGCCATTGGTAAGGAGGGTCAGAACGCGCGTCTTGCCGCAAGATTGACCGGCTACAAGATCGATATCAAGGCAGACTGATCCATACGGTTATGGAAAAAAAGGTCAGAAAGATCCCCATGCGTCAATGCATGGGCTGCAACGAACATAAGCCAAAGGCAGAGCTTTTGCGCGTGGTGAGAAGCCCCGAGGGCGAGATATCCCTCGACTTTGTTGGAAAGAAATCCGGCAGAGGCGCGTATATCTGCCGAGATGTGAAATGTCTGCGCCGCGCACGGAAATCGGGACGCATTGGAAAAAATCTCGAATGTGAAATTCCCGAATCGGTGTACGACGCGATGGAAAGCGAGCTGGAGTCCCATGCCGAGTGACGTGATGGGGACGCTCAGAGCCCTCGGACTGTGCGCCAAGGCGCGCAAGCTGATCTGCGGTACGCCCATGATCTGTGAGGCGTTGCGTGGCAGAGTCAAGCCTTATTTGGTGCTGTCGGCATGCGACAACTCCGAGAACACGCAAAAAAAGCTTACGGATAAATGCGCCTACTACGGCGTGCGTCTTTGGGTGCTGTCGGTTGGCGGCGAGGAGCTTGCCCGCGCGGTCGGAAAGCACAGCCGCGTTGCCGCCGTTGCGGTCACGGACGAAAATCTGTGCCGTCTTGTGGAAAACACACGAAAGGACGACAACGGTAAGGTCTGACGGAGAAAAAGGAACGGCTCGCACTCAAAAAACAATACGAACAACATTTTCCCCCGTCTGCGGCGGAGGAAAAGGAACATTTTATAATTTCCGTCACACTGCGGAGGACGGAAAGTAGGAGGAAATATGGCTGCTATCAATCAACAATTCAAACTCAATAAGCTTGCAAAGGATCTTGGACTGAAAAGCAAAGAGCTGGTGGAGATCCTTTCGCAAAACGGAATCGAGGCAAAGACCACGCAAAAGGCGTTGGAGCCGAACGAATTTGACATTCTGTTCGATACGCTGACGCTTGCCAATCAGATCTCCAACATCGGAGATTATCTGGATGGTGTCACCTATATTCCCTCTAAAGTAAAGAAGGTTAAGAAAAAGGAGGAGGAAGCCCCCGCAGAGGCGGCAACTCCCGCGACCGAAACGGCAAAGCCCGCCGAGGTCGAGCAAAAGGCAGAAAAGACCGAAAGGATCGAGAAGGTCGAAAAGGCTGAAAAGGTCGAAAAGGCTGAAAAGAAGCCGCAACAGCCTGTGAAGGCAGAGAAGACCGAAAAGAACGATACAAAGGTCGCGCAGCCTATGAAGAAGGCAGAGGAGAGCCGTCCGCAGAACGACACTCCGCAGCAAAAGACCGAGAGTGCGGCAAAGCCCGCCGAGAGCAAGAAGGCTCCCGCAGTCCCCGAGGTCAAAAAGCAACCCACGACGCGTCAGCCGTACACGGGTAACCCGTACCGTCCGCAGCAGAACGGGATCACCAATCCTCTGGTTACAAGACCGAACGCATTTGCTTCTGCCCCGCAGGGAGGCAACCGTCAGGCACAGCAGGGCGGCGCACAGTCGCGCGGCGGCTTTGGCGGTCAGCAGGGATACGCCGGCGGCAACAGACCGCAGGGCAACGGTGGAAGACCCGATAACAGAGCTCAGGGCAGAGGAAACGATCGTGGCAACGACCGCAGATTTGACCGCGATAAGGGTGATTTTTCGCAGAATGCACCCAGAGAAAAATTCAAGGCACAGCCCATCGTGCGCGGTGCGTCTACCAATCTCAATCCCGACGGAACGAGAAAGGGACCTCGCGTAGTCGATACACATACCTCAACGGTAGACCTGTCCAAGTACGATGAAAGACTCGATAATTTCGTCTCGGAGCGCGACAACAACAAGCTTCAGGGCGGAAATCAGAAGCTGAAAAAGGGAAATCAACAGCAGCAGACACAGTTTGCAGGCAAGAACCAGAAGGGTGGCAAGGGACGCCGTCAGCAGCAGGTAGTCACCGCCGCTCCCGTGGTGCATAAGCCGACCTCGGTAGAGCTTCCCGAGGAGATCGTGGTAGGACAGCTTGCATCCAAGCTGCACGTCACGGCAGGCGAGGTCGTCAAAAAGCTGATGATGATGGGCATGATGGCAACCATCAACCAGAGCATCGACTACGACACCGCCGCACTTGTGGCAGATGAATTTGGTATTGCGGCAACTCCTGAGGTGGTTGTCAGCATCGAGGAAAAGCTGTTTGACGACTCCGAGGACGCCGCAGAGCAATTGCTTGAGCGCGCTCCCGTCGTATGCGTCATGGGACACGTTGACCACGGTAAGACCTCGATCCTCGACGCGATCCGCGACTCCAACGTCACGGCTGGCGAGGCGGGCGGTATTACCCAGCACATTGGTGCGTACCGCGTGCAGATCAATGGACGCGACATCACCTTCCTCGATACTCCCGGACACGCGGCGTTCACCGCAATGCGTGCGCGCGGAGCAATGGCAACCGATATTGCGATCCTTGTGGTCGCGGCGGATGACGGTGTCATGCCCCAGACCGTAGAGGCGATCAACCATGCCAAGGCGGCAGGTATTGATATTGTAGTTGCAATTAATAAAATGGATAAGCCCACGGCAAATCCTGACGCCATCAAGCAGGAGCTGACCAAATACGGTCTTGTTCCCGAGGAATGGGGCGGCGACGTGATCTGCGTTCCCGTATCGGCACTTACCCGTAAGGGTATCGACGATCTTCTGGAGAGCGTCCTGCTCGTTGCCGACGTCAAGGAGCTGAAGGCAAACCCCAACCGCCACGCGAAGGGTATCGTTATCGAAGCAAAGCTCGACCGCGGACGCGGTCCTGTGGCAACCGTGCTGGTGCAGAACGGTACGCTTCGTAACGGCGACATCATCATTGCTGGCTCGGCAGTCGGGCGCGTGCGTTCGATGACCGACCACCTGGGCAGAACACTCAAGGAGGCAGGACCCTCCGTGCCCGTAGAGATCACGGGACTTTCCGAGGTTCCCTCGGCAGGTGACGAGAT
>JAZRIE010000165.1:0-4426 GCA_045645105.1 Eubacteriales bacterium
GTTAGTGCGGTAAAAGTTTTGATCAAACTTTTTCAAAAGTTTGTGGGGTGGAGGGGCAAAGCCCTCCTCGCGCTCCGCAGAGAGCGAAATACTTCTTGCGGCGTTTCTTTTTGTGAACTTTTTCTTTGCGCCTCCTTCTTGCAAAGAAAAAGTGGGGTAACGACTTTGTGTTGTTTAAGAAGGTGTTGTTTTGTTAACGAGATAGAAGTATAATTTTAAGCCCTCGCACTCTCAAATGCAAAGTGTGAGGGCTTAAAGCTGTAAACAAAAGAAGTTTAAACTGTTATATTTCGGAAACTCTTTAGCCGCTTTTTCTTTTGACCAAGTAGGCGCAAAAGAAAAAGCTTGGCAAAAAGAAAAACGCCGAAATAGAGATTTCGCGCTCTGTGGAGCGCGAGGAGGGCTACGCGCCCTCCACTGCGCAGCCTTTTGAAAAAGGCTGGCGAAAACTTTACCCAACTGACGAATTTCGTTCGCCTACATCAGTGGTGCGAAAATACGGCAGACGCTTTGAAAGAACTGCACGAAAATATTTGCCCTGCAGTCCTTTTCGGTGACCTGTCGGCAGACCTCGAGCGTTTCCAAAAAATCACGCTTGATCGATGGAATCGAGCTTGTTTGGTACAGACACGTGCCACACTCAAAATGCAGGTACAGACTCCGAAAATCAAGATTGACGGTTCCCACGGTCGCCACCGCGTCGTCGGCAATAAAGGTTTTGGCATGCATAAAGCCGCCCTTGTATTCGTAGACCTTCACGCCGTCGCGAATCAGAGGACGGTAGTAGGAGCGCGTAGTGAAGTGGACCGCCTTTTTGTCGGGAATCTCGGGCGTGATGATGCGCACGTCCACGCCGCATTTCGCGGCAGAGCGAATTGCCGAGAGCATTCCGTCGTCAACCATCAGATAGGGAGTTGTGATATAAAGGTAGTGCTGAGAAGATTCGATGATGCGCAGGTATACGTGCTCGCCGACGTTTACCTTATTCATGGGGCTGTCCGAGTAGGGCTGGACCCAGCCGTCGGTCGTTTGCGTGGACGAGCTTGCCTGCGGACGGTATGCTTCGTAGTCTTCCTCGCGCCGTTTCAAAAAGCCCCAGGTTTGCAGGAACATGACGGTAAAGCTCCACGCGCCGTCGCCCGAAAGACGGATCGCGCCGTCCTTCCAGCGACCGTATTTGATCCTTGCGTCGATATATTCGTCAGCAAGATTGACACCGCCCGTGTAGGCGATCTCACCGTCGATCGAGGCGATCTTTCTGTGGTCGCGGTTGTTCTGAATACTCGTCAGGAAGGGCAGAAAGCGGTTGAATTTTTCGCATTTGATGCCCATGGCGCGAAGCTTTTTTTGGTAATTCGGAGGGAGCGTGAAGAAGCAGCCGAGGTCGTCGTAGATGATGCGCACGTCAACCCCCGCATCAACGCGATCCCGAAGAACACGCAGGATCGACTGCCACATTTCACCGTCCTCAATGATAAAATACTCCAGAAAAATATACCGATGGGCGTGCTTGAGATCGGTCAAAAGGTCCTCCAGCATCGCGCGCCCGCCCTCGTAGTATTTGGTCGCGGTGTTGCTGTAAACGGGAAAGGGGGTGTTGTTTTTCATGTAATGGAGCTGCTTTCCGGCTCGCGGAAGGTCGCGCACGGCTTCCTCAAAGACCTCGTTTGACCCCGCAAAGGCGTTACGCGAGTTCATTTCGATCTTGGACAAGCGCATGCGGAAGCCGATCGTGGCGGTCTGTGAGTGAAAGATCCAATAAAACGCACCGCCGAATACGGGAAAGAGCAGAATGAGAAAGACGAGTGAGAGCTTAAAGGCACTCTTGTCGTTGCGAAGCATCAGGTGCAGGGCGGTCACGACGCTAAAGAGCGTCAGGAGCGACTGTAGCCACGCGAGCTGATAGGAGCGAAATAGCATTGCCGCCGTCCAACAGATCTGCGCGATGATCAAAAGAACGATAAACAGACGTCGGTTAAAGAGCTTGCGGATCATAGCGATCGGAGCTTTTTTTGACATCAGAAAGCCTCCTTCCTTAAAAAATAAGAATGAAAAATGACCGCACGTTTTCAGCGCAGTCATTTTCCAAGGTTGTTGTGTTGCGTTAATTTCTTCTTGCGTGAAGCCTCTGGATCAGCTTAATGATCTCCACGATGGGAATGATCATAATTGCAAGCGCAAAGGCAATGCCGTATTCGGGCAGGTCGAGGTGAGCCAGCTCAAACGCGTCGTTCAGGAACGGGATCTCAACCACGGCAGTGGTCAGGATCAGGGAGAGTGCGCCGGCACCCCACAGCCACATATTCTGTCCCTTCATGGTAAAGATCGAGCCGTGAAGCGATCTCATGTTAAATGCGTGGCAGATCTCGCACATTGCCAGCGTGAGGAACGCCATGGAAATACCAAGGTTCTCTGCAGAGTAGAGACCGTTTGCGATCGCTTCTGCGTGGAGTGCCTCGGCAAGCCAGAATCTTCCGATCAGATAGGAGGCAAAGGTGATCAGCGTAACAAGCAGTCCCTGATATGCAACCGCGACGCCGAGACCACCTGCAAAAATGCCTTCCTTGGAGTCACGAGGCTTGCGCTTCATGACGTCCTTCTCGGGCTTTTCCATACCGAGTGCCAACGCAGGGAAGCAGTCGGTGATCAGGTTGATCCACAACAGATGAACGGCTGCAAAGATGGCAGGGTTCTTGGTTTCTACGTCGGGCATGACCGTGGGAAGGATAAAGGTTGCCATAATGGTGGCAAAGAAGATCATCAGGACCTCGGAGAGGTTGGAGGCGAGCAGGAATTGAATTGCCTTACGAATGTTGTCGTAGATACGGCGACCCTCGCCAACCGCAGAAACGATAGTGGCAAAGTTGTCGTCTGCCAGGATCATATCGGCAACGTTCTTGGTTACGTCGGTACCCGTAATACCCATGCCAACACCAATGTCGGCGTTTTTAATGGAGGGCGCATCGTTGACACCGTCTCCCGTCATGGCAGTGACCTTGCCTTTTTTACGCCAAGCATTGACGATACGCGTCTTATGTTCGGGCTGAACACGTGCGTAAACGCTGAATTTTTCAACAAGGGTGTTAAAGTCCTCATCGGAGATCTCGTCGAGCTCCGCGCCCGTGATCGCCTGCGAAGCGTCGGTAATGATACCAAGCTGCATTGCAATGGCAACGGCGGTATCCTTGTGGTCGCCCGTGATCATGATGGGGCGGATTCCTGCCTCACGGCATTCGTCAATCGCGGGCTTGACCTCGGGGCGCACGGGGTCGATCATTCCAACCAGACCCACGAAGCAGAGATCCTTTTCCACCGCCTCGGGGGTATACTCAGAAGGCTCGGCGGCAAGCTCCTTCTTCGCTGCCATCAGCACGCGCAGAGCACGGTCTGCCATTGCCTTGTTGGCGGCAAGGATATCGGCGCGAATGGCATCGGTCATCTCGGTCACGCGACCGTTGATGAGTGCCGTGGTACAACGCTTCAGCACCTCGTCGGGCGCACCCTTGGTGAATTGGAGCAGGGAGCCGTCGGCGTTCTTGTGAACCGTGGACATCATTTTTCTGCCCGAGTCAAAAGGAACCTCACCGATACGTGCCAATTCGTTCTTTTGAACGTTCTTATCAAATCCGAGCTTGTGCGCGTAGTTTACCAACGCACATTCGGTGGGCTCACCCACGGCGGTATTTTCGTTAACGTCAAATTCCGCGTCGGAGCAGAGCGACATGGCGGTGGCAAGCAACGCCTCGTCCTCGCCGTAATGCTCTACTACGGTCATCTTATTTTGCGTGAGAGTACCCGTTTTGTCGGAGCAGATGATCTGCGTGCATCCCAGCGTTTCCACAGCGGTCAGCTTACGAATGATGGCGTTGCGCTTGGACATATTGGTCACACCGATCGAAAGCACGATGGTAACCACCGTGGCAAGTCCCTCGGGGATCGCGGCGACCGCCAGAGAAATGGCGACCATAAACGAATTGAGGATCGGATCGAAGATATTTTCGTAGTTTCCGGTAAAATATGCGCTGCCAAGCTGCAGGGCGAAGATCACGATGCTGATTCCGATGACCAGATAGGTCAGGATCTTGGAAAGTCCCGCCAGCTTGATCTGCAACGGCGTTTTGCCTTCCTGTGCCTGTGCAAGCGCATCGGCGATCTTACCCATCTCGGTATCCATACCCGTTGCGGTTACGACTGCCTTGCCGCGACCGTAAACCACGGTAGAGCCCATGAACACCATGTTTTTACGGTCACCCAATGCCACGTTGCCGTTGGCGTCGGGAGTCAAAGCACCAAGCTTTTTGTCAACGGGGACCGACTCACCCGTCAGAGCCGCCTCCTCGATCTTCATGGAGGCACATTCGATGATGCGAGCATCGGCGGGAACGGCGTCTCCCGCTTCCAGAACAATGACGTCACCGATCACAAG
>JAZRIE010000166.1:0-5480 GCA_045645105.1 Eubacteriales bacterium
GTCGAAGGGTCACTGCGCTCCCGTACTTTACGCAACGCTTGCACATCGCGGATATTTTCCCGTCGAGGAGCTGACCACGCTCCGTAAGATCGGCTCGCGTCTGCAGGGACACCCCGACATGACGCTGACCCCCGGTGTGGATATGTCGGCAGGCTCGCTCGGTCTTGGCATCAGCTCGGCGGCAGGTATGGCGTTGGCGGCAAAGATCGACAACAAGGATTACCGCGTTTACACAGCCGTCGGCGACGGCGAGAGCGAGGAGGGTCAGGTATGGGAAGCCTGCATGTTTGCCGCCCATTACAAGCTTGACAATCTTTGCGTGATCATCGACTGGAACGGATTGCAGATCGACGGTCCTGTGACCGAGGTCATGAATCCCACTCCCCACGACAAGAAGCTTGAGGCGTTCGGCTTCCACGTGATCTCGATCGACGGTCACGATTTTGAAGCCATTGCCGCCGCGTTTGCCGAGGCAAAGACGGTAAAGGGCAAGCCTACTGCCATCATCGCAAGGACGGTGAAGGGTAAAGGCGTTTCGTTTATGGAAAACAAGGTCAATTGGCACGGCTCGGCTCCCAACGACGAGCAGCACGCCGCCGCAATTGCAGAGCTGAACGCATAAGGGGGTAGAGAAAATGGCAGATAAGATCGCAACTCGTGAAAGCTACGGCAACGCGCTCGTAGAGCTTGCCGAAAAATATGATTTCGTGGTGCTGGACGCAGACCTTGCCGAAGCCACCAAGACTATAAAGTTTAAAAAAGCCCACCCCGAAAGATTTTTCGATTGCGGAATTGCCGAGGGCAACATGATGAGCGTTGCCGCAGGTATCGCAACCACGGGAAAGCCCGTGTTCGCGTCGTCCTTCGCAATGTTCGCGGCGGGCAGAGCCTTTGAGCAGGTTCGCAACTCGATCGGATACCCCCACCTCAACGTCAAGATCGGCGCAACGCACGCGGGTGTTACCGTCGGCGAGGACGGTGCAACCCACCAGTGCAACGAGGATATCGCTCTGATGCGCACCATTCCGGGCATGACCATTCTCAATCCCAGCGACGACATCGAGGCAAGAGCGGCAGTTGAGGCGGCTTTGAGCTTCAACGGTCCCTGCTATATGCGCTTCGGAAGATTTGCCGTGCCGGTGATCAACGACCGTCCCGACTACAAGTTTGAGATCGGAAAGGGAGTTCTCGTTGCCGACGGAACCGACGTGACCATCGTTGCAACGGGCCTGATGGTGTCGGTCGCACTTGAGGCACGTGACCTCTTGGCGGCTGAGGGTATCAGCGCACGTGTGGTCAATATTCACACGATCAAGCCGATCGACCGCGAGATCATTGCCAAGGCGGCAGAGGAGACGGGCGCTGTCGTGACCGCCGAGGAGCATAATATCATTGGCGGCTTGGGAAGTGCCGTGACCGAGGTGATCTGTGAGACGACTCCCGTTCCCGTGGTGCGCGTTGGTATGAACGACACCTACGGACATTCGGGTACGGTTCCCACACTGCTTGAGCAGTACGGCTTGACGCCCGCCAACGTAGCCGAGAGCGCAAAGAAAGCGATCTCGATGAAAAAATAAAATAGTTGTTAAAAGGGGCTGTTTCTTTGAATGAAGCAGTCCCTTGCTTTTTTCGTTCGGTGTTGCCGCTTCGCTATGTCGCCCGCTACGGGTTTGATAAAAGTTTTTGCATTTTACATTATTCCATTTTTTGCAAAAACTGTTGACAAACGGCGTATTTTGCGGTATAATAGAGATACAAAAAAAGGCAGACTGCCATATTAGAGGTATGACAGTCCTGCACAGAAGTGGATCAAGCACTCCTATACAACCGGATAACCGGCGCCCGAGAGATATTATAACACATTTTTTGGGGTTTTGCAAGAGGTTTTCCGAATATAGGCTTTTTTGTGACGGAATTTTTTCGCGCACGTGCTGAACCGCTTTGGGGGTTTGGGCGTGTTTTTTTGTTGCCGACCCCACCAAAGCCGAAGTTCCTTCAAAAAAACAAAATACCAAAATACACTGTTAGAGGCATTGTATTTTTTGCGACGGGAGATCAAGACCCGCTCGCAATCCGCCGCGCGTTTCCGTTAGGGCAGAGAACGAACGGTGGAATGGATAGGAGCAATAAGACCGCGCAAGCGGGCTTTATGCCGTTTGTTTTTTTGAGGACTTACCGTCTGCCGCCCTGTGCGAAAGCACGGGGCAACGGCTTTTTTAATATAGAGGGGGCAAGCACCGTGGCAAAGGGATTTGACGTTGTGATCTTTGAGAAAAACTATTCTTTGTGTTTCGAGGATGAGCAGGGCGAACTCGACGAAAGGGACGAAATCAGAGAACACCAAAAGGAGTATTACACATGGTTTTCTCCAAGTGCTGCAAGAGCACGGAGTAAAGCACTATACCGCGAAGATGCTCTTCTTGAGCTTAAGGACGGGCATTGGAAAAAGCCCATCTTTTTGGAAGCCGTTTCTGCCTTTAATGCATACGCAAAACGCGAGGAAAAATTCATCAGAGTGACGGTTAACGAGCTATACAAGAAGGGAACGATTGAAATAACCGGTATTGTTTTGGGCTGCTGCGACGAGGCGTTTGAGAAACTACTTGAAAAATACGCCTGTGAGCCGTTTGTTGGTGTTGAGGATCGACAGTTGATCTGCCGCGTTGTTTTCGATTTGAGTCGTGAGGAAAAGTAAATATAAAAAAGGCACTTGTGGTAAAAAACGCCACAAGCGCCTTTTTTTCCTTTTATCATTGTAGGTCGGGGGCTATCTCCCGCCGTTTCGTAAAACAAAATGGATTCCTTTTCGGCGGCAACAAGCCACCGCTCTACGGATTTGCGGTGTTTTGCATTTTGTCTTGTCGATTTCACCAAAAAATCGGAATATTATTTTTGAAAAATCGTCACTTCTTATTCTTTTACAATGGGGTAGAAATATGATATAATATATTGTTATTGATAAAAATGAAATGAAAAATCCAAAAATGGGGAGAAAAAAGGCTTTGATCAGAGAAGATTTGAGAAACGTCGCTATCATTGCGCACGTTGACCACGGAAAAACCACGCTTGTGGACGGACTTTTAAAACAGGGCGGTATCTACCGCGACAATCAGGAAACGGTGACGCGCGTCATGGACTCGGGCGACCTTGAGCGTGAGCGCGGAATTACCATTCTGGCAAAGAACACCGCCGTTCATTACAAGGACGTCAAGATCAACATTATCGATACCCCCGGACACGCCGATTTCGGTGGCGAGGTCGAGCGTATCCTGAAGATGGTGAATGGTGTTATTTTGCTGGTCGATGCGGCAGAAGGTCCTATGCCTCAGACGCGCTTCGTGCTGCAAAAGGCACTCGAGCTGAATCACCGTGTCATCGTCTGCATCAACAAGATCGACAAGCCCGACGCACGCTTGGGTGAGGTCGAGGACGAGATCCTTGAGCTTTTGATGGATCTCGGCGCGAACGACGAGCAGCTCGACAGTCCCATGCTCTATTGCTCGGGTCGTTCGGGTACCGCTACCGAGGATCCTCTTGAAGAGGGCGTAGACCTGACCCCCCTGTTTGAAAAGATCATCAATTATATGCCGGCTCCCGAGGGAGACGAGACGGGCGAGCTTCAGCTCTTGGTTTCGTCGATCGACTACAACGAATACGTGGGACGTATCGGTATCGGACGCATCGAGCGCGGCAATATCCGAGTCGGTCAAGAGGTTGCGATCTGCAACTATCACAGCCCCGAAACCGTCAAGAGAACCAAGATCGTGTCGCTCTATCAGATCGACGGTCTTGTCCGTCAGCCCGTGGAAAACGCAACCGTGGGAGACATCGTCTGCTTCTCGGGCGCGGCGGATATTACGATCGGAGACACGCTGACGGTGTCGTCCAATCCCCAGCCGCTCGAGTTCGTCAAGGTTTCCGAGCCGACGATGGAAATGACCTTTATGGTCAACAACAGCCCCTTTGCGGGAAAAGAGGGTAAATTTGTGACGTCGCGTCAGCTTCGCGACCGTCTCTACCGCGAGCTGCTCAAGGACGTCTCCCTGCGTGTGAACGACGGCGACAGTACCGACGAGTTCCGCGTGGCGGGCAGAGGCGAGATGCACCTCTCCATTCTGCTTGAGACCATGCGCCGCCAGGGCTTTGAGCTTGCCTGCTCCAATCCCCGCGTGCTTTACAAGGAGATTGACGGACAGAAGCACGAGCCGATGGAGCGCGTGACGCTCGACGTGCCGATGGATTACGTCGGCGTGGTCGTAGAAAAGCTCGGTCAGCGCAAGGGCGACCTGCTCTCTATGAACCCCGTCGGATCGCGCACACGTATTGAATATTCGATCCCTGCGCGTTGCCTGTTCGGCTATCGCTCGGAGTTCCTTACCGCAACGCACGGCGAGGGTGTGATCAATACCATCTTTGACGGATACGCGCCCTATCGCGGAGAGGTCGTGATGCGCTTTACAGGCTCGCTGATCGCGTCCTCTACGGGCGAGACCACGCGTTACGGACTGTATAAAACGCAGGAGCGCGGACAGCTGTTCGTAGGTCCTCAGACCCCCGTTTACGAGGGCATGATCGTGGGTGAGAACCCGAAGAACGACGACATTGCCGTCAACCCCTGCCAGAAGAAGCAGCTCACGGCGATCCGCTCGGCGGGTGCCGACGAAAAGCTGCTCTTGACACCGCCCAAGCTCTTTACCCTGGAGGAGGCGATCGAGTATATCACCGACGACGACCTGATCGAGGTCACGCCCAAGTCGATCCGTCTGCGCAAAAAGACGCTCGACACCGAGACGCGTATGAAGGAAATGATGAAAAAACGCCGCGCGCTCGAGGCACAGAAGAAGTAACTGTTTTGTTACAACTCTAATTGTAATATAACAACTCTTTCTGAAATAAGAGAAAAAAGGTTTGATGGATTTCTCGTTCCGTCAAACCTTTTTTATCTTTTATTCTATTATTTGGTATAAATTTTGGCTTTTATATTGACAACTGTATTACAAATGTGGTATAATGTATTTTGGAAAATACGAAAGTGAGGTGTATATGATATGCCGGAGAAAAAACTTGTCATATCGTCGAAGAAGTTTCGCGGGGATTCTGCCGTGGTATCGGTGCGACTTCCAAATGAGCTGATACTCAAACTTGACGAAATCGCGGAACAGACAGGCAGAACAAGAAATGAGATTGTTCAGACCTGTTTGGAGTTCTCTGTAGAAAATCTGGAAATAAACGATTAAGGATGACGACATGACAACTTTTAGATGTAAGATCTGTGGCGGTACGCTTGAAATAGACGGTACACAATCGGTTGCTACCTGCGAATATTGCGGAACGAAGCAGACGCTTCCCAAACTTGATGACGAGCGTCACGCCAATCTCTACGACAGAGCCAATCACTTCCGCCGAAACAATGATTTTGACAAAGCGATGGGCATTTACGAGAATATTCTCAACGAGGACAACACCGATGCCGAGGCATA
>JAZRIE010000167.1:0-4293 GCA_045645105.1 Eubacteriales bacterium
ACCGTTACGGCTTGACCGTCGCTGAGCTTCACATCGCTCTCCTCCCACTCAAGCTGAGGTGCCGTCAGGCAAGTAATCGTATTATCCTTTGCGTATACCGTCTTGGTGGTCGTCAGTGCGGTGAAATTGGGATTGGTTGCCAAGATCTGCTCGAGAGATGCAGGTGCGGGATTACCACTGGGATCGGTAGTCAGATATGCGTAGCTTGCAAAGCCGAATTTAGCGTCCTCATACTCTACCAGCGCCCAGAAGATATCGTTACTCATTCCCGTTGCAACGACCTTAACCGCCTCGCCCTTCTTGGAGTATCCTGCGATCCAGTTGCCGCCCTTATCGTCGTTGATCACCTCAGGGGTGGAACGAACCTTGAGCGAGTCGGTGGAATACATGGTTTGCGGTGCTTCCAGCTTGGTAAAATCGGTATAATCCTTGAGCATATCGTCAAGCGACACCTGCGCCACGCCGCCCTTCGTAGCCGAAAGGTATCTGGAATTGACAAATCCCACAACGTTGACGCCGTTCTTGTTCTCTACCACGACCTTACTCCAGTTGCCGCCGTCGATATCGTTGTCGGCGTAGACCATAACCTCTGCGTCGCGGAGCAGAATGCTGACGTCGGTCGAATCCACGAGATCAGCAAGCACGTTCGGTGCCTTGCGCACGTTGACCGACTGCAAGGCGATGACGTACATCTTCACGGGGCCCGATTCATAGTCGGTAAAGGTAGGATATTGGGACAGATCGTTGATGTTTTCTACAGAAACCGGAGACAAATACTGCGCGGATACGAAATAGTTCTTACCGTCGGTATGCTCGATCTTGTACCACTTCGTTCCCTTTGCCACGACCTTTACGGTATCGTTCAGCCCGAGTCCCTGACCAACCTTTTTGGAGAAGGATTCGTTTGCCGAAGCATAGGTACGAATGTTCAGACCATTGGTGGTAACGTACATGGTCTGCGCGGGACTTACGACCTCGTAGTTCTCACCCGTGAGATCCTCATTGGAGAGCGACTTGGAAAGCACGGTGTACTGCACGCCGTCGACCTCGACGATGCTTTGCCCGTTCGAGCCGATCTTCACGCGCGTAAACTTGTCCATCAGCGACGCGGTCTTAGAGTTGCCGCCGCTCACGGGAGCGAGGGTCAGCTTTTCCGTAATTACGTAAACCTGCTCGTTTACGTCCTGCCAGGTCACAACGGGCGTGGGATTATTGTTGCCCTGATTGCTATTGGGATCCTTGGTTTGGATCTGCTCGGTTCCCCCCGTTGAAATGTTTTTGTCGCGGCTCTTGGTATCGGTACAGGAAGCCATGGATGCGGTGATCAGACCCGCCAACAAAAGTGCCAAAATTCTATTTTTCATGTTTTTTCTCTTTCCTTTCTCTTTGCTCGTCCTAACCTTTTTGGGATCTTCACCCTCTCAAAGGCGTGCTTCGGACGCTTGTCATTTTTTGTCCTTTTATCGAATTTGGAGCATCGCTCCGATAATGATCCAATTATAGTATATCATATAAAAAATAGGTTGTCAATGAATTTTTATCGAATTTTTTTTGAAATTAAAAACTTTTTTCAAAAATTTGCAAAAACCTGCCGAAAAAGAATTTTTTACCACCCGTATATTCGTTTTCAAGACGCACCATACTACCTATAAGTGAGGTGAAAGGTAATGTTAAGGGATTGGATCGACCTATGCGCCGAGATCGTCTCATCGGCGAGCGCGGTTGGAAAAAAGGAAACCGAAGGACCACTCGGAGGTAGCTTTGATCTATGCGACGACACCGACCGATTCGGCGCAAAAACATGGGAAGGCTCGGAGAGTGAAATGCAACGCATGGCACTCAACACGGCACTCGCGAAGGCTAAGATTGCCGATGCTGACGTAGGCGCACTCTTTGCCGGCGACCTGCTCAACCAATGCGTAGGCTCTGCATACGGGCTGCTTTCGTTTGATATTCCCTATTTCGGTTTGTACGGTGCCTGCTCGACCTGCGCCGAGAGTCTGCTGCTCGCCTCGACCTTTGTCTCAAACGGCATCTTTGATCGTTGCGCCGCGGTCACGTCCTCGCACTATTGCTCTGCCGAGCGACAGTTTCGGTTTCCCGTCGAGTACGGCGGTCAGCGACCGCCCACGGCTCAATGGACGGTGACGGGATCGGGGGCGTTCATCGTACAAAAAGCGACCGACGCCTCGCGCCCGATCATTCGCCGCGCCATGCCCGGCAAGGTCCGCGAGCGCGGTATCAAGGACGCCAACAACATGGGCGCGGCAATGGCACCTGCCGCAGAGGACACGCTCGTCCGCTACTTTTCAGCAACCAAAACGATGCCACAAGACTTCGACCTGATCATCACGGGTGATCTCGGCTTTGAGGGCGGAACCATTCTTTGCGACCTTCTCCGCGCCGACGGCTATCCGATGGACGAGGTCTACAACGACTGCGGCCGTCTGATCTACGACCGAAAGGGGCAAGACGTTCACGGCGGCGGCTCGGGTTGTGGTTGCTCCGCCGTAGTGCTTGCCTCACACCTGCTCCCCCGCATGGAGCGCGGCGAGCTTTCGCGTATCCTCTTTCTGTCCACGGGTGCGATGATGAGCCCCGACAGCATCAAGCAAGGTCAAAGCATTCCCGCCGTGGCGCATCTTTTGGAGATTGTAAAGGGGGACGCGTTTTTTGTGGGGGACTTTTGAAAAAGTCCCCCACACCCCAAAAACTTTTAACGCATTGATAAGTGGGATATAAGCTATTATGCTCTGCCCCGAGCCTTTATTGGGGGGATGATCGGGAAAGTGTGCGGACAGACGGAATGATACTCCCGATAGCAGTCAGGGACCACCGAGACCCTGACTGCTCCAAAAAGATTGTTTCACGCAGGAAAACGACCTTTATTTGCGCGTAAGCGCAACATCATTGGGCGCAAGCCCTCATCATTTGCGCGCAAGCGCAACCATCCCGAGGTGTTTTATGTTATCAAGTATTTTACCCTATCTCCGCGCCTTTTTGGTTGGCGGAATTCTCTGTGTGATCGCGCAGATTCTAATCGACCGTACCAAGCTGACACCCGCGCGCATTCTCGTGGTCTACGTGGTCGCGGGTGTGATCCTCGGCGGTCTTGGCGTTTACAAGCCGCTCGTGGATTTTGCGGGAGCGGGAGCCACCACACCGCTGACAGGCTTCGGCTACCTGATCGCCAAGGGCGTGCGCTCGGCGGTTGACGAAAAAGGTCTTTTGGGAGCCCTGACGGGTGGACTGACCGCCGCCGCGGGTGGGATCGCCGCCGCGTTGGTCTTTGGCTACCTCGCCTGCCTGATCGCAAAGGGAAAAAGTAAATCGTAAACGCGGTGGGAGAAGGAGGCTTCTCCCCTTTTTCGTGCGCTCCCCTTGACACCGCTTTCGAATTGTGATAAAATATTACCGAGAACATAAGGAAGCGAGGATCATATGAACACGGATAGCGGATTTGGCGCAAACGGTGCGCCTTACGAATACACGGTCGCCGAGCAAAAAAACAAGGCGTTACTGTTCAGGCGCATCACCTTGATCGCCGTTTACATACTCTGGGCGGCGGTATGGCTGATCGCCGGGATCGCGATCCGTCTGATCGCCCCCTTTTTGGCGTTCATTCCTATCACGCTTTGGATCCTGATCTTTTTTTCGTGGCGACTGACACAGGTCGAGTACGAATATTCCTTCTTTTCGGGCGCGCTAACCGTAAGCCGCGTATTGGGTGGTCGCACCCGACGCACCTTGGTCGAAGTCCCGCTAAAAGCACTTTCGTCGGTCTATCCCTGCACCGATGAATTTGCCGATCGGATCGACGCCTTTCGCGCAGACCGCACGGTGCTTGCCGCCTCGTCGTCGGAGTCCGAGACGTTATATGCGGCACTTTGGAGCGACGACGAAAACGGTAGGCAAGCGTTATATTTTGAACCGAACGAAAAGGCGTTGAAGATCATTCGCTACTACAACGCATCGGCACTTTCTGCCGCAAAAAGATAACAAAAAAGGAGCTTTGATATGAAAAACCAACCCGAACTGACTCTGCGTATTCCCGAGGACATTTTGCGCAAGCTTTTATACGTTTCAAATGCCGAGGGACGCTCCCCCAACAATCACATTCTCATGCTCCTGCGCAACAACGTTCAGTATTTTGAGCGCGCGAAGGGGCACATCGATCCCACAGCACTCCGCGCCATCGATATTTCTCAGTATCAAACGAGCGAGGAGTCGTAAAAACGCCAAAAAAAGGCAGACAAGCAACCGATTTTCGGGTTCTTGTCTGCTTTTTTGTCT
>JAZRIE010000168.1:0-2338 GCA_045645105.1 Eubacteriales bacterium
CGTTCTTGTCACAGTTGGGGATCATCACCATACCGTCAAAGCCGTGTGCCATCACCATTGCCTCGGTGGAGTCGGCGATCAGGTCGCGGGTGACAAGCGAATACTTCATACCCACATGACCCATTGCAATACCGTCACATACGGCGATCGCGGGGAAAACGATGGGCGTACCGCCCGCCATTGCGACACCGAGCTTCACCGCCTCGGTGATCTTGTCCAGATTCATGTGACCCGGAACGATCTCGTTATAGGAGCTCACGACCGCGATCAGCGGCTTTTGCAGCTCCTCCTTGGTAAGTCCCAACGCATTGTAGAGCGAGCGGTGGGGGGCATTATTGCAACCGTTTACAACAGTATCCTTGATCATAGTTAAATCCTCCTTTAAATGATGAAAGGCGCTGTATGAGGCACACAAGCGTGCTTGTGTGCCCGAACAACAACTTTCGCCGCTTGACTTCACACAAGAAGCAAGCAAGACAAGGCGCACCGCAACAGACGGACGATGGCGATGTGACCATCGTTGAGTTCGTCTGTGAGGAGCAACGCAGTATTGCGCCGCTTATTGTGCGAAGAGATTAGTTGTTGATGAACTTTTCCTCATCAGCCCAGCTGTACAGCTTGCGAATATCCTTGCCGACAACCTCGGAGGGATGCTCTGCTGCGATCTTGCGCATTGCGTTGAAGTGAACCTGTGCGCCTGCATCGGACATATCCAGCAGGAAGTCCTTTGCGAAGGTGCCGTCCTGAATGTCGGACAGGACCTTCTTCATTGCCTTCTTGGTGTCCTCGGTGATGATCTTGGGACCGGTGATGTAGTCGCCGTACTCAGCGGTGTTGGAAATGGAGTAACGCATGCCCTCAAAGCCGGACTGGTAAATGAGGTCAACGATCAGCTTCATTTCGTGGATGCACTCGAAGTAAGCGTTACGGGGGTCGTAGCCTGCCTCAACCAGCGTTTCAAAGCCTGCCTGCATCAGCGCGCACACGCCGCCGCAAAGCACTGCCTGCTCGCCGAACAGGTCGGTCTCGGTCTCGGTGCGGAAGGTGGTCTCCAGAACGCCTGCACGTGCGCCGCCAATACCCAGAGCGTATGCAAGACCGATGTCAAGAGCGTCACCGGTTGCGTCCTGATGGATCGCGATCAGGCAGGGCACGCCCTTGCCGACCTGGTACTCGGAGCGAACGGTGTGGCCGGGGCCCTTGGGAGCGACCATGATAACGTTCACGTCTGCGGGGGGCTTGATGCAGCCGAAGTGGATGTTGAAGCCGTGTGCGAATGCAAGAGTCTTGCCTGCGGTGAGGTTGGGCTCAATGCTTTCCTTGTAGAGCTTCGCCTGCTTCTCGTCGTTGATCAGGATCATGATCAGGTCTGCAGCCTTAGCAGCCTCAGCAGCAGTCATAACGGTCAGACCCTGCTTTTCAGCCTTTGCCCAGCTCTTGGAACCGGTGTAAAGACCGACAACAACGTTCACGCCGCTTTCCTTGAGGTTGAGGGCGTGTGCGTGACCCTGAGAGCCGTAGCCGATGATCGCAACGGTCTTGCCTGCAAGCTTTTGCAGGTCACAGTCCTGCTGATAGTAAATGTTTGCCATGATTTTGTTCTCCTTTTTTATGTTAGAATTTTTTTATTTATCCAAAAGCGAGGTGGTTCCGCGCTCAAGAGCTACGATACCCGTGCGGCACATTTCGATAATACCGAAGGGCTTCATAAGTTGTACGAAGGCATCGATCTTGAAGGGGTCACCCGTGACCTCGATGCACATCGCGTCGTTTGTGTAGTCCACGACCTTGGCACGGTAGGCGTCTACCGCGAACTGAATGTCGGGACGGTATTCTCTTTCGTTCTTGACCTTGATGAGCATCAGCTCACGCTTGATGCAGGCACCGTCGTCCAGCACCTCCACCTTCTTGACGTTGAACAGCTTTTTCATCTGATTGATCAGCTGCTCTCTTGAATATCCGTCACCCGACAGGGAGATCGTGATGCGTGAATATTCGGGAGATTCCGTTTCACCGACCGTGAGGGCATCGATGTTGAAGCCGCGGCGGGTAAACATGCTTGTAACGCGGGTCAGTACGCCGTAATGGTTATCAACGTAGACCGCGATCACGAATTTATTGTTCATCGTTCTTTTCCCCCTTTGCTCTGACCTTGGTGATAAGATCCTCGATCGAACCGCCGGGCGGCAGCATCGGCAAAACGAATTCGTCCTTACCGATGTAGGTATCGATCAGTACGGGACCGCCGACCTCGAGGGCGCGGCGGAAGGCATCCTCAAATTCTGCGGGCGTTTCGGCACGGAATGCGGTTGCGCCGAATGCCTCGGTCAGCTTCACA
>JAZRIE010000169.1:0-5854 GCA_045645105.1 Eubacteriales bacterium
GAGATCTTCGGCGGCCATAGGCGGCGGGGGGAGTGGGTAGGCAAGCAAAAACGCCACGGTGCGGCGGATTGGCGAAGCCGAAACCACCCAAAGCAAAGAGTTGAAGGAGCAATCTAAGAATGCGACGCGCAACGACTATGCGACGGTGGAGGGCAATGAAAAATCCCACCTCCGCAACCAGAAAAAAGCACATATTTGTCTACCGGACAAATGTGTGCTTTTTTCAACGAAATTTGCCCTTGCGGGCAAGTGAAATAGCTTTGCTGTGAAATATTTGCTTCGCAAATGTGAAATATTCGCTGATGCGAATGTGGGCAAATTTCATTTCACATTGCGACCGAAGGGCGCAATATTTCACAATTCACGAAGTGAATTATTTCACATTCGGCATAAGCCGAATATTTCACTAAAAAACCGCAACAAGTTGCGGATGTTATACAAGGCTACGCCTTGATTTATTTACGAGAGTGTGGTATAATAAACTAAAGATGGGAGGTGACGGTATTGAAACGTGAAGATGCCTTTTATTATAAAAATTTGCTTATGTTTGGCTTTTCTGATGGCTACGATGAGTGGCTGAATTATTATTTAGAAACAGAATCTCCATTGAGTGATATTGTATTAGAACTTTCTCTGTGCGGCTCGGATGTAAATAAAACCATTTCCTTATTACACAACTACTGCGCCGAACAGAATTTTGATGAGGTAGTTTCACACGATAAATTGAGATTATTCTTCAAAAATGCCTATTATTCAAATAGGATGAGTAAAGAAGAAGTATTGTCAACTATGTATCGTTTGGCGGTGAATGTTGGTGATCCCGGTGATTTTGACATCAAATTATGGGGAAGCATGTACTATTTCGATTATTACTACGGCTTGGCTTTAGATGGTGTAATCCCGATGGAAAATTTTGACTTTGCTTTTTTCTCATACCTTGATAATGGAACGCCGCTCGATTCAGATCTTATTTGGAGAAAAAGCATGAAAAAGAAACCGTCATTGCTTGACAAAATTAAAAGTATTTTAAAAAGATAGTCATAACCGGACACCTTTTGTTCGTTTTTACCTCGTTTAGACACCTTTTATCACGTTTAAGGCAACGCAAAGGGGCTGCCTCAAATGCTTTTTTCGCATTTGAGACAGCCCCTTTTGTGAGAAGGAAGGGCAACGCAAAAAAAGCGGACGAGAAAGATCTCGTCCGTTTTTCTTGCATTTTTTCGGCGGGTACGATTATTTGTACTTACGCTTTCTGGCTGCTTCCGACTTTTTCTTGCGTTTCACGCTCGGCTTCTCATAGTGTTCTCTCTTGCGAAGCTCGGTGAGGACGCCGGAACGGGCGGTTGCACGCTTAAAGCGACGAAGAGCGCTATCAAGAGATTCGCCTTCTTTTACTCTGATTTCTGCCATTTTATATCCCTCCCCTCCACCGGTAACAAGAGATAATATGTGGGAATGCTTCCCAAAACAAAATTATCTTTCAAAATTATACACGATTTTTTCCAAATTGTCAAGTCCTTTTTTCGATTTTCTTTCGAAAAAATTATTTTTTTACGGTTTCACTGTTGTCCTGATCCTCTAATAGGCTATTTTGTACCAGTTTATCAAAAATGATACGCAATTCGTTCAAGGATTGCGTGTGCATGATCTCGTCGCGCGCGGCGGCAGCACCACGAACGCCGTGCAGATACCATGCCATGTGCTTGCGTGAGTCGGGCAGTCCCACACGCTCGCCGCGAAGGTCAACCAACGCCTCGGCATGCTCCATTGCCACAGAGAGCCGTTCGGGGATGGTGGGCTGTGTGTAAGGAAGCCCGTCCATGGCGCATCGGATTTCGTCAAATATCCATGGGTTTCCCTGCGCACCGCGCGCGATCATCACACCGTCGCATCCCGTCACACGCATCATGCGAAGCGCATCGTCGGCGGAAAAAATATCGCCGTTCCCGACCACGGGGATCGAGACCGATTCCTTGACCTCGCGAATGATCTCCCAATCGGCGTGGGGCGCGTACATCTGCTCACGCGTCCTTCCGTGAACGCAGATCATCGAAGCCCCCGCATCCTCCAAGCGCTTTGCCATTTCTATGGCGTTGATGCTGTTTTTGTCCCAACCGGCGCGGATCTTGACCGTAATGGGCAGACGCACGGCGGAGACCATTGCCCGCACGATCTCGGCGGCAAGACGCGGATTTTTCATGAGTGCCGCGCCCTCGCCGTTGCCAACGATCTTTGTCATGGGGCATCCCATGTTTACGTCGATCGCCGTGGGAGGAATCTCGCCGCACGCACCGCGGTATTCACCGCTCTCCAAGAGCCGTGCCGCCTCTGCCATAAACGCGGGATCCGCGCCAAAAAGCTGGACAGACATGGGAGCTTCGTCGCGCATCACAGCCGCAAGAGGTGCGGTGCGCACGCGCGCGTCGGTTATGGGACGCTTTGAGCGCTGCTCATAGCAGAGTGCCTTGGCAGACACCATTTCGCTGGTGGTATATTCCGCGCCGTATCGACGCGCCAGCGCGCGGAATACGCGGTCGCTCACCCCTGCAAGGGGCGCCAAAAGCAGTCCGTGCGCGATCTCAATATCATGGATCCTCATATCGCGAAAATCAAGCTTCCTTTCAAAAGAATTTGTATGATTATAACATAGTCGTTGCCAAAAGTCAATCGCCAATCTTGCTTTTGCGATCAGTGGAACTGTGAATGATACAGCGAGTGGTAGAAGCCCTTTTGGCGGATCAGCTCGTCGTGATTGCCTTGCTCAAGGATCGCGCCGTCCTTTACCACGAGAATGGTATCCGCGTTTTGGATCGTTGAAAGTCGGTGCGCGATAATAAAGCAGGTCTTGTCCTTCATCAGATCGGTCATAGCGGTCTGTATCTGAGTCTCGGTACGCGAGTCCACGTTTGAGGTCGCCTCGTCAAGGATCAGGATCGGTGCCTTGGAGAGGAACGCGCGAGCAATGGTGATCAGCTGCTTTTGTCCCTTGGAGATGTTCACGCCGTCGTCGGACAACACCGTATCATAACCGTCGGGAAGGCTTTCAATATACGAGGCGATCTTGGCGGATCTTGCTGCCGCAAAGACCTCCTCGGGCGTGGCGTCCTCGCGACCGTATACAATGTTGTCGTATATCGTCCCGTAGAACAGCCATGTGTCCTGAAGCACCATGGTAAAGGCAAGGCGCAGATCGGCACGCTTCAGCTCGACCGACGGAATTCCGTCGATGCGAATCTCGCCGCTTTGCTGATCATAGAAGCGCATCAGGAGATTGATGATCGTGGTTTTTCCGGTGCCCGTAGGACCAACGATCGCAACCGTTTGCCCCTTTTTGGCGGTGACCGAAACGTTTTTCAGAATGGTTCTGTCCTCAGTGTAGCCAAAGCTGACGTCGCAAAGTCTGACGTCGCCGCCGACCTCGCGAAAAACCTTAGCGTCGGGGGTGTCGGCAGGCTCTGGCTGCTCGTCAAGGATCGCAAAGACGCGCTCTGCGGCAGAGAAAGCCGACTGAAATTCGTGAAGAATGTTTGAGAACTCGTTGATCGGTCCTGCGAACTTTCTCGAATACTGAACGAACTGCGCCACGCCGCCGAGCGTAATGAAGAAAACAGAGGTGGCAAGCACAGTGCCGTTTTGCGAGAGCATGTACAGAATTCCGCCCATTACCGCAACGAGAGTAAGAGAGAAGTTATTGATAAAATTGATGATCGGGAACAGGATCGTGCCTTGGTATTCCGCCTTGTAGAAGGCACTCATGGCTTCGTCGTTGATCTTGTTGAAGCGATCGGAGATGACGTCCTGCCGCCCGTAAGCCGAGATCGTGCGTGAGCCCGTCAGCATTTCCTCAGCAAAGCCGTTCAGCTCACCGTATTTTTTTGCGCGCTTGCGGAACAGCGGACGAACCACGCGCGAGCGGTAGCGTGTGAACAGAATGGAGACGGGAACGGTCAAGGCAAAGATCAGGATCATCGGCTTTGAGATCTGCCACATAAATACGAGCGAGCCGATCACCGTGTAAAGGCTGGTCATGACCTGGATCAGGTCGTGCGAGAGTGTGCTGTTAATCGTGTCGATGTCATACGACAAATGGCTGATAATATCGCCCGTTGCATGTGTGTCAAAGTAATTGACGGGAAGGGTGGTCAGCTTTTCAAAGACCTGCTTTCGCATCTTGTAGATGATCCGCTGACTCAGATGGAGCATCACGACGGCAAGCGCGTAGGAAAGCAAAGCCGAGATCACGTAACAGCCGATCATAAACCGAACGTTTTCCCAAACGGTGGGGAAGTCCACACCGCTTTTCAGTTCAATGGCGTCGATCGCCGCGCCCGAATATCGGGGGCCGAGCAGGGCGAGCTGGTTTGCTCCGAGCGTCAGTGTCAGGGCAAGAATAAACAGGGGCCATTGCTGCAGAACGTATTTGCTAAGACGAGGAAAGATCCCTTTTTTATGCGTTGGCTTTTCGTTGTTTCTTTTTGGATCAGTCAAGGAAAGCACCTCCCATCTGCGAATCGCTGATCTCCTTGTATTCCGTGCAGGTCGCCATCAGCTCCTCGTGCTTGCCACAGCCAATGATCTCACCGTCCTCGATGACGAGGATAAGGTCACAGCCCTTGACAGAGCTGACGCGTTGCGCCACGGTGATCACGGTAGAGTCGGGAAGTGCGGTCGAAAGCGCGTGGCGCAGGTTGGCATCGGTCTTGTAATCGAGTGCCGAGGAAGCATCGTCGAGGATCAGAATTTCGGGACGTGCCGCAAGAGCGCGAGAGATCAGCACGCGCTGGCGTTGACCGCCAGAAAGATTGGTTCCTCCCGCAGATACCGCATGCGCGTAGCCCTCGGGGAAGGAAGTGATAAAATCATGCGCTTGTGCAAGCTTTGCCGCCGCGATCACATCCTCGCTTGAGAGGTTGCGACCGAAGCGAATGTTTTCCTCGATCGTGTCGGCGTAAAGAAAATCGTTCTGGAATACTACACCGAACATCGATGTCAGCTCCTCCTTCGTATAGGAGCGCACATCCTTGCCGTGAATACGGATCGTTCCCGCGTTCGCGTCATAAAATCGCATCAGAAGGCGTAGAAGCGTGGATTTTCCGCTTCCCGTTGCACCGATAATACCAAGCGTTTCTCCCTTTTTCAGCGAGAAGGAGACGTTTTTGAGGTTGTTCCTTTTGCCGTGATAAGAAAAGGTCACGTTTTCAAAGGAAATATGATGTGTGGGGTCTCCCCGACCGTCGTCATCGACCTGCTCGAGTTCGCTGACACAGTTCATTACAAGCGAGATGCGTCTTGCCGAGGCGGCGCATTTTGTGTACATTACGAACATTCTTGAAAGCGACATCATCGCCATAGAGACCAGCGTAAAGTACTGCATAAAGGCGATTACGGTGGCGGCGGAGGAGCGGCTTTGCGCCACGAAATAGGCGCTGACTGCAATGACCGCCACAATACCCATATTCATCAAAAGGTTCATAATGGGGTTGACCACACCCATGATCACGCCCGCTTTGGTTTCGTTGCGACGGAGCGTCATGTTTGCCTTGTCGTAGCGCGCGTTTTCGTAATCGACCTTTGAGAGAGCCTTGATCACACGGATGCCTTGCGCGTCCTCGCGGACGACACGCACCATTCCGTCAACCGATTGCTGTACCTTGGAGTAAAGCGGCACGCCCATGCGGGAAATGCTGTAAACGACGATAAAGATCAGCGGCAGAGTAGCGATCATTACGAGTGCCAATTTGCTGTCCATTGCCATTGTAATGATCGTTCCACCAAGCAACAGGATCGGCGCGCGGATACCCATTCTCTGCATCATACCGATAAAATTCTGCACGTTGTAGGTGTCCGAGGTGAT
>JAZRIE010000170.1:0-2220 GCA_045645105.1 Eubacteriales bacterium
CACCAGAATGTAGGCGTAGGGATTTTTGTGAATGGCACGCCGAATGAACTGCCCTGCCTTAGGGTCGGATTCTGCCGTGACCGTGCAGCTGTTGATAACGTAAATGTCGCATAAGTTGGCTGGGGATTGGACGTGGAAGCCTTCCTTGGAGAACTGCTCGGCGATCGCCTCGGATTCGTATTGGTTGACCTTGCACCCAAGTGTATAGATGCCAACGGAAAAATCGGAATAAGACATGGATTCTCCTTATCTATTCTTAGTCTTATATTATTTTATCATGCTTTTGGGTGTTTGTAAAGGAATTTTGATAAAAAACATTGGGAATTTGCATTTTTGTCTTGAAAAAATAAAAAAAGCATTATATAATAGACTATAGGACGAAATGCGAACAAAAAAAGGATGGAACCATGCAGATCATCAAAATCAAAAAGAACGACGCGGGGCAACGCCTGGACAAGTTTTTGTCAAAGGCGGTCAAGGGGCTTCCCATGTCGCTGATGTATAAGTACATTCGAACCAAAAAGATCAAGGTCAATCGCGCGCGAACAGACCAAAAATATATGCTCGTTGAGGGTGACGAGATCCAACTATTCATACGTGACGAGTTTTTTGCCTCTCCCGAGTCGGATCGCGGAGCACTGTTTCGCATCCAGCCCAAACTTGATATCGTTTACGAGGACGAGCAGATCATGCTTCTCAACAAGCGCCCGGGGGTGCTGGTGCACGAGGACACTGCGGCGGCGGAAAATACTCTGATCATGCATGTCAAGGCGTATCTTGCGCAAAAGGGGGAGTACGATCCCGCGTCGGAGCAGTCCTTCGCGCCGTCGCTCTGCAATCGCATTGACCGCAACACGGGGGGCATCGTGATTGCCGCAAAGACCGCAGAGGCGTTGCGCATCATGAACGAAAAAATTCGCAACGACGAGCTTTGCAAGCGTTATCTTTGCGCAGTCCACGGCGTGCCGACAAAAAAACAGGCAACGCTCCACGGCTGGCTTAAAAAGAACAGTGCGGAAAATCTCGTTGACGTCTCGGACGAAAAGCGCGCGGGGTATAAGGAGATCATCACCAAGTATCGCGTGCTGAAAGCTTTGCGCGACACATCGCTTCTTGAGGTTGAGCTTGTGACGGGACGCACGCATCAGATCCGCGCGCATCTGTCGCATATCGGACATCCTCTTGTGGGAGACGGTAAGTATGGTGTCAACCGCGCTGACCGCGCCAAGGGATATAAGTTCCAAGCCCTTTACGCGTACCGTCTGGAGTTTCGGTTTTCGGATACCGACCACGCGTTGGGCTATCTTGACGGACGGTCGTTTGAGATCGACCGCTCGGGGATCTGGTTTTTGAAGGATTTTGAGGAAGGGGGATGCAAGTGAAGAAAAATCGTTTGTCGCAGTCCTGCCTGCCGATGATTCTTATTGGCTCTGTGCTGACGGCGTTCACGTTAATTTTTCCGCAGGTCGGTCTTCTTGAATGGTTGACCATGATCCCGTTTTGCGCGGGCGTTTACCGTCTGTGCGAGGACGATGCCTGCACCCTGAAGCGTGCATACGGCTACGGATTTCTTGCGGTGTACGCCTTTTATTTCGTGATCTACCATTGGTTCGTTCATCTGTATCCGCTCGATTTTGTAAATTTGAGCAATTCCGCATCGGCGGTGGTAGTTGCCGCGGGGTGGTTCGGGCTTCCGATCCTGCGTGCGGCGGTAGGGGGATTTGTATTTCTCCTGTTCCGCCTTTTGTACCGCACGGGTATCTTTTCGCGTGCGCCGCTGGTGCAGCCCTTTGCGCTTGCGGCACTGTGGGCGATTTTTGAGTGGAGTGCAACGCTCACGTGGGCAGGCGTTCCGTGGGGGCGTCTCTGCCTCGGTCAGATCGAAGTGCTTCCCATTCTGCAAAGCGCGTCGCTATTCGGCTCGTATTTCGTCAGCTTCCTGATCGTTGCCGTCAACGGACTCCTTGCCTACACGATCTTGTACGGCACAAGAGAAAGACTTTGCGGCGTGCTGGCGTTGGTTTTGTTTTCGTCAAACCTTTTGTACGGTGGTGCTTCGATGCTGCTTCACAGGAACCCCACGGAGCCGCTCCGCGTTGCTGTGATCCAAGGTAACATGGATTCTCACGATAAGTGGGGGGGCGACGCCTATTATATTACGACCGAGATTTATGGCGACCTGACGCGGCAGGCGGCGGCAGAGGGGGCGGAGCTTGTGGT
>JAZRIE010000171.1:0-5314 GCA_045645105.1 Eubacteriales bacterium
GCAGCGAATGCCTCGTTACACTCGAATACGTCGATGTCGTTGACAGTCAGACCTGCGCGCTTGATGGCAAGCAGGTTGGAGTAAGCCGGGCCGATACCCATCAGACGAGGCTCAACACCAACGTCAGCACCCGTTACCCAACGGGCGAAGGGCTCGTAGCCAAGCTCCTGAGCCTTCTCTGCGGTCATCATCAGCACGAATGCTGCACCGTCGTTCAGACCCGATGCGTTACCTGCGGTGGTAACGGAGTTTGCAGTGCCGCGAACAGCCTTCAGCTTTGCAAGACCCTCCATGGTGGTGGTGGGACGCAGATGCTCGTCGTAATCGAATACGATCTCGGGAGTCTTCTTGGTTGCAGGAATGGTGATCGGAACGATCTCTTCCTTGAAATAGCCCTTCTCGGTGGAAGCAGCTGCACGCATCTGGCTACGGTAAGCAAACGCGTCACAATCCTCACGGGTGATGCCCCACTTCTCAGCCATAACGTCAGAGATCTCGATCATGGAGATGTTCTGAGCGGGATCTGCGTGGACGGTCGGGATGATCTGCTTCGGGCCGAGTCCCTTGTAGGGCTCTACGTTGGTAGAGTAGGTTACTACCTTGTTACTGTGAGACTCCATACCGCCTGCGATTACAACGTCTGCACAGCCTGCAAGAATCTTCCAAGCTGCGTGGTTGATCGAGTCGATTGCCGATCCACACTGCATTTCAACGAAGGATGCAGAGGTTTCGAAGGGAAGGCCTGCTGCCATAGCGATGTAACGGGCAGGAGTCCATGCTTTGGAGGATGCAGCGGCAGATCCGCACATTACAGAGTCTACCTTACCGCCACGCTCGATGATGCCGGTCTTCTTTACCAGTGCCTTTACAACCTCGGCTGCAAGATCGGACGAGGAAATGGTTTTGATGGTACCGCCCATTTTACCAAAGGCTGTACGCATACCGTCTACAAATACTACTTCACGCATTGTTTTTATTCTCCTTTTAATAAAAGATTTTTGATTTTATCACTCTGCCGCAACGGCTGCGCCGTTTGCGATCATAGCTTCAATTTTGTCATCCGCATAACCCAGCGACTGCAGGATCGATACGGTGTCCGCACCTACTGCGGGAGCAGGGCGAGTGGGGGGAGGGCATGCCGATCTCATTTCGATCGGGCTGGCAGGCATTACGTCAACGTTACCGTTTCTAAAGGTTACGTGCTCAAGATATCCGTTTGCCCAAGCCTGCTCGTCCTTGGTAACGTCTGAAAAATGCGCCATATAGGTTACGGGCAGATCATGCTCGCGTCCGTACTTTACCCAATATTCCGCGGGGTGTTGCAGGAGAGCTTCCTTGAAATAGTTGTACAGGAGACCTCTGTTTTTCCAAGCCTCAGAGCCTTGGAAACGGGGATCGTCCATAAATTCGGGATGACCGATCATTTCAAAATATTTGGGACGGTTCACCGAGGCAACACCGAGCGGGAAGAATACCCATTCTCCGTCGGAGCATTCATAGTTGCCGGTATATCCGTGATCGATACGCTGTGCGGGATATTTTCTTCCGAACGGCTCTTGCGTTACGATCGCCATCGTACCCATACAGAATACGCCGTTGTGGAAGAGGGTAGAGGTAACGTAGTCACCCAAGCCGGTTTGCGTGCGGCGGTAGAGTGCGGCGCAGATCTCACCCATCAGTAAGTAACCGGTCGCCGTGTCACCTACGCTTGAGGGCGCGGTAACGGGCATATAGAAATTCTCCTCCTTGACAGCCATATCGCGAAGGAAGCCGGAGCGGGTCCAGAAGGCGGTGGTGTCGTAGGCGGGCATATCGGCGTCGGGCCCCTTTTCACCGAAGCCGAGAACGGCTCCGTATACAAGCTTCGGATAACGATCCTTCAGATCGTCGTAGTGCAGACCCAGACGCTTCAGAGCGGCGGGGCGCAGGTTGGTCACGAACACGTCAGCATCGTCAAGAAGCTTGAAAAACGCCTCTTTTCCCTCCGGTGTTTTTACGTTCAGGGAAACGAGCTTTTTACCCGTGTTGTAAATGTCGAAAACAGGGTTTTCATCCTCGTTGAAGCGAGGCAGATAGCCCATACCCGAGGGGCGCCAGCTGTCGCCTGAGGGAGCCTCGATCTTGATGACCTCTGCACCCATATCTGCCAAGAGTCTTGCGGTAACGGGCGCTGCTACAAAGACAGACATCTCCACTACGCGTACTCCGGATAAAGGTCCTTTGTTCATGTTTGTGTCTCCTTTTTTATGGTTAGTTACTTGATACGATTATGATTTGTTTTCCACTGCGGCGCCGCTCTCAAGCATCTCGGCGATCTCCTCGTCGGTATATCCGATGCTCTGAAGCACCTCGGTGGTGTCTCCGCCGATCCAAGGGGCTGGCTTTGTGGGGGCAGGGTGTGCCGATTCCATTTCGATCGGGCTTGCGGGCATGACGTCCACGTTGCCGTTACCGAATTCCACGTGCTCAAGATATCCGTTTGCCCAAGCCTGCTCGTCCTTGGCAACGTCGCGGAAATGTACGATCTTCGTCATAGGCATATCGTATTCGTATGCCAATTCCATCCACTCGGAGGAGGGACGGGACAAAAATCCGCGGCGGAAGCACTCGTAGTATTCCTGACGGTTTTGCGTGCGCTTTTCGGGCGTGTCGAAGCGAGGATCCTCGTGAAGATCGGGGCAACCGAGCTTTTCGAGCAGCTTTGTAAAGGCTTGCGGGTGTCTGCCGGTCGACATATAGATCCATTCACCGTCCGCACATTCAAAGTTTCCGCTGGTAGGTCCGTGTTGGACACGGCTGTAGGGGTATTTATGACCGAACGGCTCCTGAGACTTGATGACCATCGTACCCATGCAGAATACGCCGTTGTGATACAGCGTGGACGAAACAAATTCACCCTTTCCGTCTCCGGAACGGCGGAAGAGTGCCGCACAGATCTCGCTGACGAGTAAGTAGCCGGTTGCGGTGTCACCCACACTCGACGGGGCGTTAACGGGCATATAGAAGTTTTCCTCCTTACATGCCATGTCACGCAGGAAGCCACCGCGCGACCAGAAAGCGGTAACGTCGTAGGCGGGTCTGTCTGCCTCGGGTCCCGTTTTGCCGTAGCCCAACAGCATTGCGTAGATAAGACCCGGGAATTTCTTCTTCAGATCCTCGTAGGAAAGCCCCAGCCGCTTGAGCGCCGAGGCTCTTGCGCTGGTTATGAAAACGTCTGCATCGGAGATCAGCTTCATAAAGGCTTCCTTCCCCTTGGGGGTTTTGAGATTGAGGGAAACCATCTTTTTTCCGGTGTTGTAGATATCAAATATAGGGTTTTCGTTTTTTGTAAAGCGCGGCGCACCGTGACTGATGCCCGAATAACGCCAGCCGTCACCCGTGGGGGCTTCGACCTTGATGACCTCGGCGCCCATGTCAGCCAAAATTCTGGCAGTAACGGGAGCGGCAACAAAGGTGGCAAGCTCAACCACGCGAACCCCCGATAAAGGTCCACTCATCATGTTTCTCCTATATAACTAATTGGAATGAAAATGTGCATATCAAAACACACCTATAATAAATATACCACAATTTATCAAGAAAGTCAATAAAAACTTTCTGCCTTTTTCTATTTAATTTATGCCTTTTTTTTACCTTCCGTCAAAGCGACCAAAAACACACTCAAGTTCTTGGTGAATTGCAACAAAAACAGGTGGCAAGCAAAAGCGTTGCCTGCCACCGAATTTTTATGCTCGTTTTATGTAGACGGCAAAGGCAAGCAAGCTACGAGAGCGCACGGCAAATAGCCGTATTGCTTATTCGTAGTCGTAGAAGCCGTGACCCGTCTTGCGACCAAGGCGGCCTTCCTTGACCATTTGCTCGTATACGTCGTACATATCGGGCTTGACGCCGGTTCTCTTGTAGGTTGCCGACATAATATCGAAGGTAAGATCGATACCCGTCAGGTCCTGCATACGGAAGAAGCCCATCTTGTGGTTGAAGCCGTACTCAAGGGCGGTATCAACCTCCTGAGGCGTGCAGAACCCGTTCTGTACCAGATATTTTGCGCGTTCTGCCAGACCCGAAAGCAGATAGTTGCCTGCAAAGCCGGGGATCTCCTTCTTCTGCCAGATCGGCTTCTTGCCGATCGCGAGACAGAACTCGTAAGCAGCCTTTGCGGTCTCCTCGCTGGTGTGAGGACCCTGAACGACCTCTACGAACTGCATCACGAGTGCGGGGTTGTAGAAGTGCATGTTGCAAAGGCGGGAGGGATTTTTGAAGCAATCTGCAAACAGGGAAGAGATCATGTAGCTGGAGTTGGTTGCAATGATCACGTTATCGTCGGTCAATTCGTCGAGCTGACGGAAGAGCTTTTCCTTGATATCCTTGATCTCAACGATCGCCTCGATCACGCAGTCAACGCCAACGACAGCCTTCTCGAGAGAGCCTTCGATGTGGAAGCGGCTTCTAACTCCTTCAACCTGCTCCTCGGTCATGCGGCCCTTGGCAATACGACCTGCCAGATACTCGTCCTCCCAAGCCTGAACAGCCTCCAGAACCTCGGGCTTGAGGTCGTAAACGGTTGCGTCGAAGCCGTAGATAGAAGCGCAGAGTGCGATCTGACGACCCATCAAGCCGCCGCCAATGACACAAATTTTCTTGATTTCCATTTTTAATCTCCTTCTACCGCAAATGCGTGCCGTTGCACGGGCAAATCGCTTGCGGATTTTAAAATTTTAGGGAAAATAAACGCACCCTTATTATAACTCTTTTCTCATGTATTTGCAAGCCCTTTTTTGTGTCAATTACAGAGAATGTTGTGACGAATTTTTACAATTAATATTTTGCTTAACAATGTTGCAAGAACAGTAAAAAGGGCGTCAATTCTTTATCGCTTTTGCAAAGCGGGGGCGTATTTACAGATTACGACAATTCCAAGCGTGGGTGTCTTTTGGGGATTGAGTGGGAGGTGACCTGCCTCGGTGGATTCGTTCTCGGTCTCCTCTTGAAGCAGGGGCTGTCTCATAAAAGATAGTTTGCGCAAAACAAGATTGGTGTTGTTAGGCTTCCCCTTGAGTGGAAGGCATTTTTTGAGAAGCTTTATCTTAAAGAGACAGCCCGAATGGAATTTGTGCAGTGTGACGGAATATATACAAGCAAGTGTGCCGTCGCGGATTTGTGCGGTGTTGCCTTAACTTTACAAGCAATTTTTCATGGAGTATCAAACGAAAAATCTGCGAATAGTGAATTTTTGGGGTAAAAAAGCGGCATCGCCTTGCGACGATGCCACCCAAAATATTGTTTTTTGTTAATCGGTTCTGAGAGCCTCCACGGG
>JAZRIE010000172.1:0-3241 GCA_045645105.1 Eubacteriales bacterium
CGTTCGGCATCACACCGTAAAAGCCGGGAATTACGGCATAATCATGCTCCTGCAATTCCTTTCTGAGTGCCTCGTTGGTACGCTCGTCGTCGTATGAGCCGTTCTCGCGGAAAAAGACCACCGATTCGGCATCGATAAAATCATATCCGAGAAATTTGGCAAGAATGAGCGAGTTGAGATACTCTCCGCGGCTTGCGGCAAAATCGCGTCCGGAATGGTGTTGGATCGCGTTGCGGATGTATTCCAGCTCTCCCGTAATATCAAAATTCAATCCAAGATCGCGAATGATCCCGTTGTAGCGTTCGCAAATCTGACCGTAGTATTCGGTAATATCCTCATGATTGCGTACCATTTCATAGCAATGATACAACATATCGGTCACCTTCACATCATTTGAAAAACGCTTTCCCGGAGCAGATGCTACTACGAAGCGACGCGAGGGCTCTGCCTTGACGATTGAAGCAACCTTACGAAACTGCTCCGCATCCGCCAAGGAGGATCCGCCAAATTTTACAACCTTGAGTGCCATGAGATGATCTTCCTTTCCATGCTATGTCCGCATTTTTCACGGACGAAAAATGTTTGATTTTCAGTTATATAATAATTATATGTATTCTTTGCCTGTTTGTCAAGAGAAAAAAGCCACGAAACGTCAATTTTTTTCAAAGAGTTTCCATACATTTTGCAAAAAAAAGCACAAATCGGTTGCAACACGCCAAAAAATCTGCTATAATATAGAGGTAACGCAAAAAAAGAAAGGTATTTTCTATGAACCGTACCAGCGGCGTGCTGATGCACGTCTCCTCACTTTGGGGAAGCTATTCCGAGGGATCGCTTGGCAAGGAGGCTCGCGAGTGGATCGACTTTTTGGCAGGCTGCGGCTTTCACGTCTGGCAGGTCCTTCCCTTTTGTCTTCCCGATGACTGCAGCTCGCCCTACAAATCCTTCAGCGCGTTCAGCATCAACCCCAACTTCATTGATCTCCCCACCCTGTTCGAGCAGCATCTGCTCACCGCCGACGAGCTGCACGCCGCCGAGCAAAAAACGCCCTATGCCTGCGAGTTTGAGCGGCTCTCGCGCGAGCGGCTTCCGCTCCTTGCCAAAGCCGCCGCACGCGTGCGTGATTGGACGCCGATCAAAGACTTCCTTTCGTCGCACCCCGAGACCGCCCGCTTTTGCGAGTTCATGGCTCTCAAGGCGGCAAATGACGGCAAGGAATGGGTAGATTGGGAGACCGACCAACCCGACGAAGCCGTGCTTCGCACGTGGCAGTTTGCGCAGTACGAGGTCTTTCGCGAGTGGCGCGAGGTCAAGACTTACGCCAATGCGCGAGGCATCTCGATTATCGGCGACATTCCCATCTACGTGGCGCACGACAGTGCCGACGTGTGGGCAAACCGTGACCTCTTTTTGCTTGACGCGCGCAACCGTCCAACCTCCGTGGCAGGCGTTCCGCCCGACTACTTTTGCGCGGACGGTCAGCTTTGGGGCAACCCCTTATACGATTGGAAGCGCATGAAGCGCGACGGCTACGCATGGTGGCGCGAGCGGCTTTCCTTTATGCTGGAGATGTTTGACGGCGTGCGCATCGACCATTTCCGCGGTCTGGAGTCCTATTTTTCGATTCCTGCGAGCGAGACGACGGCACGAAACGGTGTCTGGAAAAAAGGGCCCGGAATGTCGCTGATCCGCGCCCTGCGTCCTATTTGCGAGGGCAAGCTGATCATCGCCGAGGATCTTGGCGATATTACCCCTGCGGTGAGAAAGCTTGTAAGCGACAGCGGATTTCCGAGCATGCGCGTGCTTCAGTTCGGCTTTCTCGGCGAGGAAAACTCCCCTCACCTGCCGCACAATTACGAAAACAACTGCGTCGCCTACACGGGCACGCACGACAACAACACGCTTCTCGGATTTGTATGGGAAATGGACGACGCCTCGCGCAAGCGACTAATGGAGTACTGCGGCTTTGCGGGAGATTTTGACGATTGCTACGACAGCGTCCTGCGCACCATGTTTGCAAGCCACGCGGGGCTTTTGGTCCTTCCCGTCCAAGACCTTTTGCAGTACGGAAGCGACACCCGCATCAATACGCCCGGAAAAAGTCAGGGCAATTGGAGCTACCGTATCACAAAGGAACAGCTTTTGTCGCTCTCGCCCGCCAAGTTTCGCAGATGGAATCAAATTTACGGGAGATAAATCCCTTCTCCCCCTCAAAAATATTTATCACCATAAAGGAGCATTATCATGATCAAGGAAAGAAAAGAGATCGATCAAAAATACAAATGGGATCTTTCGGTTATTTACAAGGACGACGCGGCGTTTGAAGCCGATTATGCCGTCGCAGCCGAAAAGATCGAGGCACTCAAAAAGCATGAGGCGACCATGACGCAGAGCGCAGAGGCACTGTACAATACCCTCGTCGATATGACCGAGGTCGATCTGCTCATTGAGAAGCTTTGGGAGTATGCCTCGCTCAATTTCTCGGTGGATACCTCAAACAACACCTATCAGGCACTCAACACCAAGGTACGCAATCTGGCGGTCATGGCAGGTGAGGCTACCTGGTTTATCTCGCCCTACCTGCTCAAGCTCGACGAGGAGACCGTAACCGCATGGTTTGAGGAATACCCCGCGCTCGAACGCTTCCGCCGCATGATCGAAAAGACGATGCGTGAGAAGCCCCACACCCTCTCCGACGAGTGCGAAATGCTGATGTCCAAGGTGCAGGACGCCTTTGGCTCGCACAGCAATATCCGCAGTATCTTTGCCAACTCGGATCTGCGCTTTGGAAAGATCACCGACGAGGACGGCAAGCGCGTGGAGCTGTCCGACACCAATTACGTCAGGTATCTGATGAGCGGCGAACGCCGTGTACGTCAGGCGGCGTTCCGTTGCCTTTACAAGACCTACGAGCAGTTTGCCAACACCTTTGCAACGCTCTATGAGGCACGTGTCAAGGAAGCGACCACCAATGCCAAGGTTCGTAATTTTGCCGACTCGATCACAGCATCCACCTTCCACGACGAGGTCACGCCGGAGATCTACAACAATCTGATCGAGACGGTCCACAAGGGACTGCCCGCACTCTACGATTATTACGAGCTGAAGCGCGAAATTCTGGGGCTTCAAAAGCTTCATCTGTACGACATCTACACCCCGCTGATCGGAGAGCTTGATACCGACTACACCTACGAGCAGGCGGTCGGTGAGGTTCTTAAGACTGCCGAGGTGTTCGGCAAGG
>JAZRIE010000173.1:0-1689 GCA_045645105.1 Eubacteriales bacterium
AGTGGAGAAGGATGCCGCGATCGGACGCCTTGTTATAATAGGGCGTGACTGCCAAAAGCGCGTCAGCCCCCTCGTGGCAGGCAATGTCGGCAAGCTCCAAGGTATGCTCGGTCGAGTTGCTTCCACATCCCACGAGCAAGGGAACACGACCGTCGATCCGCTCCTTGGCATAGGCGATCAGCTTGGCAAATTCTCCACGGCGTAGGGTGGCACTTTCGCCCGTCGTTCCTGCAACCAGCAAAGCACCAATGCCGGCATCTATCTGTAGGTCGATCAGGTTTCCAAATGCATCGTAGTCGATCTCGCCGCCGAGGTGCGGTGTGATCAGCGCGGTTGCCACGCCTGTAAAAACGGTTATTTTATGGAGGCTCATGCGTTCGTCACTCCTTTTTTGCTGAAAAATCGAAATAAATGCGGTTGTTCATAAAAAAATATTGCATTCTCCATGAAAATATGGTATGATTATGGGAGAATCAAACGGCATTTCTGCTTTCAGTATATGCCGAACCTGCAAAAACGTCATTGAAAAGGACAAGGACCGCACATGAGTGAAGTGATCGTCAATCAAAAACCGCATACAGAGCTGAAGACCTCGGACTTCTTCTATGATCTGCCCGAGGAGCTGATCGCACAGCATCCCGCCGACCGACGCGACCATTCGCGCCTGATGGTGCTTGACCGCGAGTCGGGAAGCATCTCGCATCGTCATTTTTATGATATTCTCGACTATCTGCAACCAAACGACGTGCTGGTAGTCAACGACTCCAAGGTGATCCCCGCACGGCTCTACGGACACGTCGAGGGACGCGAGGCGGCGGCGGTGGAGCTGCTTTTGTTGCGTCAGCGTGAGCTGGATACGTGGGAGGTCTTGGTCAAGCCGGGAAAGCGTGCGCGCGTTGGTATGCGCGTGGTGTTTGGCGAGGGGCTTCTTACGGGGGAGGTGATCGACCTCATAGAGGAAGGCAACCGCATTATTCGATTTGACTACGACCGCGAGACCTATACCAATATCTATGAGATCCTGCACAAGATCGGGTTGATGCCTCTGCCACCCTATATCACGGCGCAATTGCAGGACAACGACCGTTATCAGACCGTCTACGCACGCGAGGAGGGATCGGCGGCGGCACCCACGGCGGGGCTGCATTTTACGCCCGAGCTGCTTGAGAAGATCCGCGAAAAGGGCATTACGATCGCCCCTGTGATGCTTCACGTAGGGCTTGGCACGTTTCGTCCCGTCAAGGCGGACAAGATCACCGACCACGTCATGCACAGCGAGTTTTTCTCGGTGAGCGAGGAGAGCGCGAGACTGATCAACGAGCGACGGGCGGCAGGCGGCAGACTGATCTGCGTGGGAACCACCTCATGCCGCACGATCGAATCGGTTGCACGTGAAGACGGGACGATCCCCGCGATGAGCGGTGACACGGGTATTTTTATCTACCCCGGCTACCGTTTCAAGGCGGTGGACGCGCTGATTACCAATTTCCATTTACCCGAAAGCACGCTTCTGATGCTCGTGTCGGCGTTTTATAACAAAGAGAATGTCATGGAAGCATATAAAACCGCAGTGCAGGAAAACTATCGTTTCTTTAGCTTTGGCGATTGCATGCTCATTGTGTGAGCATGCAATGAATTGCAACCTTGCGGTTGCATGAATTGAGCATGAACGCTCATGAATTGGCTATG
>JAZRIE010000174.1:0-13823 GCA_045645105.1 Eubacteriales bacterium
ATTTCTTCAAGTGAAATATTCGGCAATGACGAATGTGAAATAACTCGCTAACACTTATTGCAAAATAATGCTCCTTTGTCGCAATGTGGAATGAAATAAATCTCGCAAGGATTTATTTAGCTAAAAAAGGCGGGTACTTTCGTAACCGCCTTTTTCTGGCACCCGCAACGGGAATCGAACCCATAACTACCCCTTAGGAGGGGGCTATTATATCCATTTAACTATGCAGGCGTATGAAATTTTCTTGACTTTAGTATTATACCATGTTTTTGACCGAAAAGCAAGTGCTTTTGTCAAGGATTTGAAAAAATTTTCTTGTGCAAAATGACAAAAATAAAAAAAACAAAAAAAGTTGTTGCAATTGAACAAAAAGTGTGGTAAGATATATATAAGGAAAATTAAAGTGGGGGGAGTGTTCTCCCGCCTGCTTGAGTTTCGTATAAAGTGGAGGTATGAATCATGGCAGAAATCACTGTAAAATTCGAGAAAAAGCTCAACGGGTACAACACGGTACAGGTAGACCAGTTCGTAAGAGACGCAGAGGCAAAGCTTCAGGAAAAGGCGGCGGCTCTCGCAAATCTTCAGCAGCAGGTCGTGGATCTTGAGGCAAGACTGAACAAGATCACGGGTGAGGATGCGTCTGTTGAGGAGAAGATCGAGCTGTATGACAAGCTCATGAAGAAGATGGACGGCGACTACACCAACCTGCTCGCTCCCGCAATTGCTAAGGCAAAGGCGATCGAGGAGAAGGCACAGAAGGAATACGAGATCCGTATGGATCAGGCGCGTCACGCTGCCGACGGCATCTACGTGGAGACTGCTGATCGCATCGCAGGCGTCGTTGATAACAATATGGACAGACTCTACGGTCTGCTCGATCAGTTCATCTATTCCAAGACCCTGCCCGGTCGCATCGATGCGTTCATTGCAAACTGCAAGTACGTTTCGGGCAAGATCGCAACGGGTGCCGGTAAGGTCGCAAAGGTTCCCGGTAAGGCATACGGAAAGGCAAAGGACGCTTGCGCAACTGTAAAGTGCAAGGTACAAACCACCGTAAATACATATAAGGCAGCAATTGCCGCAGCAAAAAACGCTGACTAAATGCGAGAAAAGGTGACGGTTCGTTCATGAATATCGGTGAAAAGATTCGGGAGCTTCGCGTCGCAAAGCTGATGACGCAAGCAGAGCTGGCGGGAACGCATATTACCCGAAATATGTTGAGCTGTATCGAGAACGGATCGGCAAACCCCTCTCTTTCCACGATCCGCTACATTGCGGGGCGCCTCAACGTTCCCGCAGGCTTTCTTCTGGCAGAGGAGGGCGACGAGATCGTGTATCGCAAAATGAACAGCTTTGCGAACATCAAAAGGGCATACATGGCTCGGGATTGGCGCGGATGTCGTAGTCTGTGCCTCTCGGGCTGCCCGCAGGCGGATGACGAGATCAGTCTGCTGCTTGCCGATTGCGACGCGGGTATCGCCGCCGAGGAATTCTGGCACGGCAGGCTCCGTTCGTCATGCCGCTTTTTTGATGAGGCGTTGTCCTATGCCGAAAAAACCGTCTATCAAACGGGGCATGTCGAGGCGCAGGCAAGGGTCTTCTTTCGGTATATGCAAAGGATCTCCCCAACGCTCTATTCGGATATGCTGGACGAGGAACGCACCCCGGAGGTGCGGTACGACCCCCCCTTTGCTCGCTATACCGACGCGCTCGAGGCATTGGACAGAGGCGACACGGACGCGGCAGAGTCCTATTTGGCTGAGTTTGATCCCGACCTCTTTTTTGCGGCGCACATTCGTGTTCGTCTGATGATGGAAAAGGGCGCGTTTGCCGACGCAAAGACGGCACTGTTGGGACTTTTGAACGCCGAGGAGCCACTCAACGAGATCGGCTTGTACACGGTGCTTTGTGAGCTGGAGGTCTGCTGTCGTGAGACCGACGATTATAAGGGGGCATACACCTATGCGTCCGACAAGGTGCAGCTTCTCGAGCAGCTTTTAAAGGAAATATAATATATGGAAGAAAACGACGGAACGACTGCTGTTTTGCGCAGGTTCCGTCGCTTTTTTGTTGTTGGTCTGTTGATTATCGAAATTTCTGTTTAGGAAGACAGAAGAACAAAAAAACATAAAAAATACAAGGAGTCAAAAATAAAATTCCAAAAATGGAAAAATAATTTTAAAAAGCACTTGACAAACGCACCAAAAAGGAGTATAATAAGGGCAACGTAAGAAAGATGGGGCAGAGCTCTGCTCGGGAAAGGAACGTCAGAACATGGCAACAACAAAAAAAGCAACCAAGAACGCAGTCCCCGTAAATCTGGACGCGGAGGGAAAAAAGCAGGCACTCGCAACCGCACTCTCGCAGATCGAGCGCAATTTCGGCGCGGGATCGATCATGAAGCTTGGGGAAAACACGCATATGGAGGTGCAGGCGATCCATACGGGCTCGCTTTCCCTCGATCTGGCACTTGGCATTGGAGGCGTTCCGCGCGGAAGAATCGTCGAGATCTTTGGACCTGAATCCTCGGGTAAGACAACCGTCGCCCTGCATATTTTGGCAGAGGTGCAAAAGAGCGGAGGCACCGCCGCGTTTATCGACGCCGAGCACGCGCTTGATCCCGTCTACGCCAAGGCTCTCGGTGTGGAGATCAACGATCTGCTCGTCTCACAGCCCGATTGCGGAGAGGATGCACTCGAAATTTGCGAGGCACTTGCCCGTTCGGGGGCAGTTGATGCGATCGTCGTGGACTCTGTCGCGGCGCTCGTACCGCGTCAGGAGATCGAGGGCGATATGGGGCAGTCGATGGTCGGCGTGCAGGCAAGAATGATGTCGCAGGCAATGCGCAAGCTTTCGGGTGTGATCTCCAAGAGCAATTGCGTGGTGGTCTTCATCAACCAGATCCGTGAGAAGGTGGGCGTGATGTACGGAAATCCCGAAACCACCCCCGGCGGTCGCGCGCTTAAGTTCTTCGCTTCGGTACGAATCGATGTGCGCAAGACCGATCAGCTCAAGGAGGGCAACGACGTGTACGGAAATCACGTCAAGTGCAAGATCGTTAAGAATAAGGTCGCTCCGCCTTTCCGCGTTGCAGAATTTGATATTTTGTACGGCAAGGGTATTTCGCGCTCGGGTGAGGTCATCGACTACGCCATAGAGCTTGAGATCGTCAAAAAGAGCGGCTCGTGGTTCTCGTACAACGGTGAACGCATCGGTCAGGGTAAGGAGAACGTTCGCAAGCTTATCGAGGGGAATTCTGCGCTTATGCAGGAGATCGAGGAGCGCGTGCGTGCCATGAGCGATCAGGCAAGACTCGTGAGAGACGACGAGGACGAATTTGACGTTGACGACGGCGACGAGGATTTTGATCTGCGCCTGTCCGACGGAGGCGATGAATAATGACCGATGTGTCGAGCCTGACGAGGGCAGACGATACACTGATCACCATACGCTCGCTACACGCACAAAACGAAGGCGCGGAGGTCGCTCTGCGGATCTTGCTCGAAAATGGGGAACGTCGAGAGGAACGCAGATTGGTGCTGACCACCGAGCAGTATTGTGAATTGAAGCCCACGCGCGGACCGATCAGCGAGGAATGCTTCGACGCATTGGAAACGGCGTCACAGCTCTGCGCGGCGATCCGTGCGGGGGAGCACCTGCTCTCCTATGGGGCAAATTCGGTGCGCGCGCTGACGCAAAAGCTCGTACAACGAGGATATTTGCGGGAAACGGCAATGCTTGCCGCGCAAAAGCTTGTGGATATGGGGCTGATCGACGAGGCGGGCGACCTTCGACGTGAATTGGAAAAATGTCTGCGCAAGCTATGGGGAGCCAAACGGATACAAGCGCATCTGTGGGGGCGTGGATTTGGTGCGGACGCCATGGAGACTTTGCCCGAAATGCTTGCAGAGATCGACTTTGTTGCCAATTGTGAGGCACTTGTTCGCAAGCATTACGGTACATTGCCCATAGAACCCGATGAACGTCGCCGTATGATGGCGTTTCTGAGTCGATATGGGTACTCGCTTTCCGAGATCCGAGAGGCGATTCGAACGGTGAACGATATAAAAAATAGTAATGAATAATGAATAATGAATGATGAATGATGAATGAAGGAACGGTTTCGGCGGCGACTATCCCCTTGCAGAGAAGACGTGACGCCTTGTAGAACCCGCCATTCCATATTTCATCTCATGCCGAAAATACCAAAAATCGGAGCAGAAACTGCCCCGATTTTGCTTTTTATGATTTACTTTAGGAGTTTTGAAAAAAGAGGGAAGATCCTCACAGCCGCTCCACCTCATCCTGCCAAAGAGCCGAGGAAGCGTCGGAGGGCATGCGCCAATCTCCGCGGGGGGAGAGGGCGACAGAGCCGACCTTAGGTCCGTCGGGCATGCAGGAGCGCTTGAATTGTTGATTGAAGAAGCGACGGACAAAGATCTTGAGCCACTTGCGGAGCGTGTCGTCGTCGTAGACCTCGCCCAAGGCTTGCTTTGCCAGACGGTAAAGCTTTGCGGGGGAGAAGCCGTAGCGGAGCATATAGAACAGATAAAAGTCGTGAAGCTCGTAGGGACCTACCAGATCCTCGGTCTTTTGCGCGATCTCGCCGTTCTCGTTGGCAGGGAGAAGCTCAGGCGAGACAGGCGTGTTCAGCACGTCGCGAAGAGCCTCGGCAATCTTTCGGCTTCCGCTTGCCTCGTATTCGTCGGCGCAATGGGCGACGATGTGGCGGATCAGCGTTTTGGGAACCGAGCCGTTGACACCATACATCGACATATGGTCGCCGTTGTAGGTTGCCCAACCGAGTGCCAGCTCCGAGAGGTCGCCCGTGCCGATCACCATACCGCCGCAATCGTTGGCGATGTCCATCAGTATCTGCGTGCGCTCGCGTGCCTGACTGTTTTCATAGGTCACGTTGCGGTCGCTCGGATCATGCCCGATGTCACGGAAATGAATATTGACCGCGTCAAAAATATCAACGCAACGGAAGTCCACGCCAAGCTCCTCGCAAAGGATCGTGGCGTTGTTTTTCGTGCGGTCGGTCGTGCCGAAGCAGGGCATGGTAACTGCGAGTATATCCTTGCGCGGACGCCCCAACGCGTCCATGGCACGCACCATCACGAGCAGGGCAAGCGTGGAATCCAAGCCGCCCGAAATGCCCACCACCAGCTTTTGCGCAAAGGCGCGCTCCACGCGGGTCCTCAGACCGTTCGACTGAATGGCAAGAATGGTCTCACAACGGCGTGCAAGCTCTCCCTTGTCAGCAGGGGTAAAGGGGTGAGGATCGACCGTGCGCGAAAGCGTCGTTTCGGTGATCGGAAGGGAGAAGGGGATCTCACGGTAGCCCTCGTCCTTGGTGCGGAAGGTGTTGATGCGACGGCGCTCGTGCGTCAGGCGTTGCAGGTCGATCTCCGAGATCACAAGCTCACGCGACGCGTCAAACGGCAGTCTCTCGGCGAGGATCGTGCCAAGCTCGGCGATCATGCAATGTCCCGAAAAGACGAGATCGGTCGTCGACTCGCCCTCACCTGCAGACGCGAAGATATAGCCCGAGATCGTTGCCGCCGATTGCGATTTGATGAGGAGACGCCGGTAATCGTCCTTTCCGACGGTTTCGTTCGAAGCCGAGGGATTGCAGATGACGGTAGCCCCTGCGGCAGTATGCGCAGAAGACGGCGGAAACGCGCCACATACGTCCTCACAGATCTCCACGGCAAGCCGCAGACTCGGCATCGTGTCGCAGGAAAAGATCAGGTCGGTGCCAAAGGGGACCTCCTCGTCCGCAAACGAAAGCGTTCTTTTTCCATCGTCCTCAGGGGCAGGGGTAAAGCCGCGCAGCTCGTAAAGCTCTCCATAATTGGGAAGGGTCGATTTCGGCACCACGCCAAGCAAGCGCCCCTTGTGGCAAACGGCGGCGCAGTTATAAAGCTTGTCCCGATAAAGCCACGGCAAGCCCACCACGCTGATCATATCGTATTTTTCGGTCTGCTTCAGATAATCCGCAAGCGCGTGCTTTGCTCCGTCGAGCAAAAGATCGGTGCCAAACAGATCCCCGCAGGTATAAGCGGTCAGACTCAGCTCGGGAAAGACCAACACGCGCACGCCCGCGTCGGCGGCGTCAGCGGCAATGCGTGACAATTCCCCCACGTTGTATGCGGGATCGGCAACGCGAGCCTTGGGAACTCCCGCGGCGACCTTGATAAAACCGTGCTTCATAAACCTATCGTCCTTTCTGATCAAAAAAACGTTTCTTCCAATATTATATCTTTTTTTCTCTCGAATTACAAGTGTTTTTTTAGAAAAACTTGACAGAATTTGTTTTTTCGGGTATAATAGGGAAGGCTTGACGAAATAAAAAAGGGGATGCACCGCCTTTACGCGAGCATCCCGTGCTTTTTACGCCTGCAGAGCCTCGAGGTAGTTTACAACGTCCTCAACGGTGACGAACTTGTGAATGTCGTCATCCTGAATTTCGATACCGAACTTATCCTCGCAGAGCATGATGGGGTCAGCAAGCTCAATGGAATTGATGCCAAGATCGTTAGCAAGCTCGGATTCGAGCTTGATGTCCTCTGCATCCAGCTGAAGCTCTTCAACCAAAAGGTTTTTCAGCGTTTCAAACATGATGAGATTCCTCCAATAAACAATTTTTTAAATGCCGAGTGGCTCGGCACAACGGGTATATTATACACTATGAAAGCGCATTTGTCAAGTAAAATTTTGACAGAATGATTATTTTTCTCTTACTTGGCGTTTTTTGATTGCATTTTTGATCGAAAACACCGATTTTCAAGACCATATAAAGACATAAAAGAAAGGAGAAGCTCTATGCGGATCTTCAAGAACCGACCGCTTGCTCTGTCGGCTTGCGTCTTTGCCCTTTTTTCGGTCGTTTGGCTTCGGCTCGCGGCACGCGAAAAGCTCTTGCTTTTGGGTGTCGTAGGCGGCGTGCTTCTGTTGACGTTGCTCCTGTGTTGTCTGCGGCGCAAAATGGGAAAATTTGCAGCGTGCCTTTCCTTGTGTCTCCTTGCGTGCAGTTTGTCGCTTGCCTCGTCGTATCATTTTTTCAATATCCGCTATGCCGCGTGGCAGACGAAAAACGGAAGCCCCTCTGAGGCAGAGGCGACGGTGGTGGAGTATCTGTCGTCGACCGCTTACTCGGCAACCTACCGCGTTGAGCTTGACAAAATTGACGGCGAGGATTGTGACGCGCGTGCGATGCTCGAGTGCGCCTTTGCGTCGACGCTCCAGCGTGGAGACCGTGTGCGCGTGCGTGCCGTTCCGCGTGCCTTCTCGGTGGAGGAACGCTTTGACGAGGAAAGCTATCGCCTTTCGGACGGATGCATGACGGTGCTTGTGTGCGACAGAGCCGACGATTGTGAGCTGATCGGACGCGACACCTCGGATCTCCTTTTGAAATGCGCCGCGCTCAACGTCCGTCTTTCCTACCAACTGCGCAACACGGTTGGAGGCGACGCGGGTGGACTTGCCGCAGCGTTGCTCCTTGGAAACCGCACGTGGATCCCCGCCGATACAACGCTGGATTTTCAACGCTCGGGCATTTCGCACCTGCTTGCTCTGAGCGGACTTCACGTCTCGATCCTGATCGGCTTTTTGGAGCTTGTACTCCGAAGACTTCGTCTTTCCAAGCTACTCCGTGCGCTCGTGATCCCACTTTGCGCGGTCGGCTATCTTGCCGTGACGGGATTTGCCGTTTCGACCGCTCGCGCTGTGCTGATGATCTGCGTGCTGTATCTTGCGTTTCTGTTCCGCGCGACCTACGATCCGCTCACCGCGCTTTGTACGGTACTTGCCGTTATTTTGTCGGTCACTCCGTATGCGGTGCTTGACCTTTCACTTTGGATGTCCTTTCTTGCGGCGGCGTCGATCCTGATCTTCATGCCTGCCGTCGTCAGACTTACGCGAGCGTGGAGCATGAGGAGCCGACTTCCAAGACCGATCAAGCGCGCGGTGTGTGCGATCCTCAACGCAACGGCAACGGGTGTGGTCGCCAACCTTGCCCTGATGCTGCTTAGCGCGTCGGTGTTCGGGGAATTTTCGCTGCTTTCGGTACCCGCTACGCTCGTGCTTTCGATCCCCGTCACGCTCCTGCTGGAGCTTTCGGCAGTCCTTTTGTTTCTACCGTTTCTGCCCGTGCTTCCGTGGGCTTGCTCGCTTGTCGGAGACATCATTCTCTCGGTTGCCGCGATGGGCTCGGAGATCGAAAACGTCCTGCTTCCCGTGCGCGCGCCGATGTCGCAGGCATGGATCGTTCTCTTAACGATCGCGCTGATCCTGCTTGCCGTCCTGCCTCTGCGGAGCAGATGGTGGGCGGTCCCCGTGCCCACGATGCTGATCCTTGTCGTCGTGTCGTCGGTGGTCGCCACGCAGGGCATGGAGCCGTCGGTCTATACCTTCAAAACCGGCAGGGGAGTGGTTCGACTCTATACCGAGGCGGGACACGCCGTGGTGGTCAACGATACGAGCGGCGCGGCGTCGGCGTCCTACGAGATCAAAGCGGCGGCGACCGACGAGCATTGCACCGAGATCGACGACCTGATCCTGTCGCGCTACTACAATCAGGCTACCTATTTTATTGCGAAGGTATCGGAGCGGTCACGGGTGCGTATGCTACATATGCCGACGCCTGCCGACGATCGTGAGCGCGCGATTGCGGCGCGTTTGGAAGCCGAGGCGGCACTGCACGGCATTCCCGTGATGTACGATGCCGAGGCAATGCTGGAGCGATACGACACCGCAAAAAAACCATAAAAATCATTCGACAAAAAGTCGCTTTTCTTGTATCGAAGGGCGGCTTTTTTTCATAGGATATTATTGCAAACCCATATGGGGTTGCGCATTTTTTGAAAGGCGGAATCTGGCAATGAGTGAGAAAAGAGGTCTTGCGGTCTTGGGTGGTGACAGCCGTCAGATCGCGATGGCACGTGCTCTTTCGTCCATGGGGTATCCCGTGTGCGTTTGGGGACTTGGAGACTGCAGGAAAGAGATCGGAGACGCGCGGCTTTGCGATACCTGGGAAATGGCAGTGCAGAGTGCCGACGTTGTGATCCTTCCGCTTCCCATCTCGGCAGACGGCGTCAGAATTCACTGCCCTTTGCACGATCGGGATGTTTTACTGCGTATTACCACGCTTCTAGATGGTATCGGGAAGCGACTATTGCTCGGTGGACGTATGCCTGAGCCGATCCGTAATATGGCGGATCAGCTTGGCGTCAGATGGATCGACTATTTCGAGTCCGAGGTCTTACAGCTCAAAAATGCCGTTCCGACCGCCGAGGGGGCGATCGCGATCGCCATGCAGGAGCTTTCCGTTACGATCGACGGTTTGGAAGCCGCAGTGATCGGGTACGGACGGATCGGGGAGCTTCTCGCCGAGAAGCTTCGCGCGCTGGGGGCGCAGGTGACCGTCTTTGCGCGGCGTGCCGAGCAGAGAGCCCGCGCCGAAACACGGCATCATCGTGTCGAGCGACTGTCGTCGGAGCATGGGAGCATTGCCCCGAGATCACTTTCATGCTTCCGCGTGATCTTTAATACCGTACCCAAACGGATCATTACAAGTGATCTTTTAAGGACTGTGCGGCGCGACTGCGTGATGATCGATCTGGCAAGCGCGCCCGGGGGGATCGACCTTTCCGCGGCACAAAATATGGGATTGCGCGGCGTGTGGGGAACGGCACTCCCCGGCAAGGTCGCGCCCGAGAGCGCGGGGGAGATCCTTGCGCAGTCGATCCACGTTATTTTAGAGGAAACGGCAGGGCAACTGCCCTTACAATAAAGCCAAGTTCATCAACCATTTGAGAAAGGACTGATGTATCTATGTTAGGTTATGCGTTCTGCGGCTCGTTTTGCACGCACGGGCGTGCGCTGGGGGAGCTGCGGAATCTGATCGACTCGGGGTATGAGGTACAACCGATCTTCAGCGAGACGGTATGGCATACCAACACCCGCTTTGGAAGCGCGGCGGCACTTACGAGCGAGGTCGAAGCACTTTGCGGACACCCCGTGATCCACACGGTGGTGGATGCCGAGCCGCTTGGTCCGAGTATGCCGCTTGACGCGCTGATCATAAGCCCCTGCACGGGCAACACGCTCGCCAAGATTGCAAACGGCGTCACCGATACGGCGGTCTGCATGGCGGCAAAGGCGCACCTGCGATCCGACCGTCCCTTGGTCATTTCGCTGGCGTCAAACGACGCGCTTTCGGCAAACCTGAAAAATATTGCAACGCTTCTGTCGCGTAAGCACGTCTATTTCGTCCCCATGAATCAGGACGATCCCGAGAAAAAGCCTCATTCGCTGGTGGCTGATTTCTCTCTGATTGCCCCAACCCTCACGGCGGCGTTTGAGGGAAAGCAGTTTCGAAAGCTTTTTCAATAGCTGCTCGAGGTGTCGTCCGAGGGAGAATTCCTTTGAAAGAGTGTTCCAAACCACTCCAGATCCTCGCGCTCAAGGCTTCTCGTAAGCAAGAGCAGAAGGAGATAGACTGCAACCGTGATCAAGCAATGAACGACGATGGAAAGCGCGCGGCTTGAGATCGAAAGGCTTGTTACGTGCAACAAAACTCTCGCAAGACAGGTCGCGCCAATGATGCAAAGGAGCGGCTTGTAGACCCATTTGAAAAGCCGCACGGGAGTTTTGCTGATCGAGAGCAGGTGCGTGATGCTCAGCACCGTGTTGAACAGCTCCGAAAAATAAATGGTGATCAGGTACCCCCAAATACCCATACGCGGGATCAGGAGCCACACAAGGATCACCGACAGGAGCGCGTCGACGAGATTGATATTCATGGAATACACCTGCTCGCCAAGCCCCTTCATCATCGCGTCGGTGGCGGTGTCCACGTACATGATGGGAATGAGCGGCGCGAGCAGTCGAATATAATTGCCTGCCTCGGTGTTGGGATAGAGCGCGTTTCCGATCTCGGTCGAAAAGCAGATCAATATTCCAGCCACGCCGATCGAAAAGAGCAGGGAGAGCGACCAGACGCGCGAGATCATGTAGCGAATGCGCCGTGGCTTTCCCTGCACCGCGCACTCGGCAAGCTCGGGAACGAGAAGACCCGAAAACGATGAGATCAGCGCGGCGGGGTAGAGAATGATCGGGAGTGCCATGCCCTGAATGCTTCCGTATGCCGCGAGAGCGGCGGCATGACTGTTGCCGCTTCCGCGAAGCCCCTCGGGGATCAAAATATGCTCAAGCGTCACAAGCCCCGAGCGAACGTATGCGGTCATTGCCACGGGAACGGCGATCTTTAAGAGCCGCTGCCCCTCGGCGCGGCTGTTTTTGATCGAGCCCTTCTTGGACGCATGACTTTTTCGGTCGATCGCGTACAGCGCAAAGGAGAACAGAAACGAGCCAAGCTCGGCAAGCGTGCCGCCAAGCACCAAAGCACAGCAGGTCTCCTCAATGCCGCGCGGCACGCAAAGGGCAAGCAGGTACATGGTCGCGCCGATCTTTACGGCTTGCTCAAACACCTGCGCGGCGGCGTTTTTGTAGGCACGACGGACGGCAGTAAAATAGCCGCCAAAGACCGCAGAGAGGGCGATGAGGGGCAGGGAGATGCCAAACAAACGAAGTGAGACGACGGTACGCGCGTCCTTGAGCCAGACCGTGCCGATCGGCTCGGCAAATGCGATCAGCAGTACCGAAGCCCCCACGCCAAGTGAGAGTGCGTACAGTACGGCGCGGAACATCGCGGGGCGTATGCGTTCGGGCTGTTGCTTGCCCATCGCGTCAACCACCACGTGCGTCACGCCAAGGTGTATTCCCGAGGTGGCAAGCGTCAGAGCAAAGCCGTAAACGCCCGACATGAGGGAGAAAAGCCCCATTGCCTCAGCCCCTACGCGGTTGGAGATAAAGACCTGAAAGGTCACGCCGACCGTGCGCATGAGTAGTGTTGCGGCGGTCAGGAGCATGGCGTTCCAAAAGATGGTTTTTGCTTGCTTTTTCACGTTTAAATTGCTCCTTTCGTTCGATCTTCTTCATTTTATGCGTATCTGTATGCAAAATATGAAAAAATAGAGGGCGGCAGTTGAAAAAGAATATGCAAAACGAATATTGACATTTTTTGTAGAATATTATATTATATTTAGGATCAAAAATTTGACAAAAAGGAGAAACGTGACGATGCTGATCCATCTTTGTGAGCTGTGTGGCTACGAGTACAATCCCATTTTTGGGGACCCCGATAACGGGATCGACGAGAACACCGATTTTGAGGATCTTCCCGCCGATTGGGTATGCCCCCTGTGCGGCGCGGGGAAGGAAGACTTTACCGAGGAATATCGCGAGGATAGCGAAAATTCCTGAAAGGGAAAACAGCAGACGGTTTGGGGGATGCGGTTTTTCTTGGGGATGCGGTTTTTCTTGGGGAAACTTCTTGGAAGAAGTTTCCCCAAACCCCTTCAAGAACTTTTAAATCAAATATAAGACAGACGAAACGGGGATGCAAGTGCCTCGTTCTTTTATTTTGGGCATAAATGGGGGAGTGTGCGGACAGACGGATAGATACTCCCGCGAGCGTCTAGGGACCACTAACCCTATCCGCTCCAAAAGGTTGTTTCATCAAGGATCAACGCACACTGCTTAGTTTTCCACAAAACCGTAGGGGAGGGGTTTCCCCTCCCGAAAACGAACACACCTAGCCGCACAAGCTTTATTCCTACGGCTTGTCGTCTCTCCCTTCTTTTTTTCAAAATCAATTGACATTTTTGGGCGTTTGTGGTAGAATAATATTTGTAAAAAGTGTTTTCCACGAAAGGAAACCGAGCAAATGAAGAAATTACTTGCAATCGACGGCAACAGCATCCTCAATCGTGCCTTTTACGGCATCCGCCCCTTGACCACCAAGGACGGCTTTTCCACCAACGCGCTGTACGGCATGGTGACGATGATCGCCCGTCAAGCCGAGACATTGAATCCCGACTACTGTGCCGTGGCGTTCGACCTCAAGACTCCCACATTCCGTCACGCCATGTACGACGCCTATAAGGCAGGTCGCCGTCCCATGCCCGACGAGCTTGCCATGCAGCTTCCCGTGGCAAAGGAGCTGATGCGTGCGCTTGGATATACGGTCCTTGAAAAGGAGGGCTATGAGGCGGACGATATTTTAGGAACGCTTGCGGCAATGTGTGAGGACGGCGACACCGAAGCATACCTGATGACGGGAGACCGCGACTCGCTCCAGCTGATCAGCGACCGCGTACACGTTCTGCTTGCCACCAACAACGAGACCGTGGATATGGACGAGGCGCGCTTTTTTGAAAAATACGGCGTCAAGCCCTCACAGTTTGTGGATGTCAAGGCATTGATGGGGGATAGCTCGGATAACATCCCCGGCGTTCCCGGCATCGGGGAGAAGACCGCCCTGCAATTGATCGCCGAGTACGGCAGTCTCGACGGCGTATACGAGGCACTTCCCACCGCCAAGCACACGCCTGCCAAGCGCGCAAAGCTTGAGGGCGGTAAGGAGAGTGCTTACCTTTCGCAAAAGCTTGCCACGATCTGCCGCACAGCACCCATCGGTATCACCCTGCGGGAATTGCAGAGTGGGGCGATCGACCGTCCCGAGGCAAAGCGTCTGTTTTTGCGCTTGGAGTTTTCAGCGTTCCTCAAGCGGTTCGGGCTTGATTCGGCGGATGGCGACGAACAAACGATGTCGGAAAACGATGTCACGGTCTCCACGCTCGACGAAAAGGAATTGGCAGACAAGCTGACGGGGGCATCGGTCATTGGCATTGATCTTGCCGACGGAGAGATCCTTCTTTCCATCGGCGCGGAAGTTTTCCGAACCGAGGTCTCGC
>JAZRIE010000175.1:0-2759 GCA_045645105.1 Eubacteriales bacterium
GAGACCTACAAAGCGGAAATGCCAAGGCTCATAGATAATACCGGTCTGATCCTGCTTATCCTCGGGAAACCGCAGAACAAATCCAAAACGGTAGCAATTTTCCGCAAGCCATCGGTTCGATATCAAGCGGCTGACCGATCACTCCCGTGGATGCGACCACAACGTCGGTCGCCGAGATGCCAAGCTCGTCTGCGAGCAGATCGCTCATCTGCTCCGCGATCTCAATGCCGTTTGCGTTGCAGGTGTTTGCGTTTCCGCTATTGCAGATCACCGCCTGCGCCACGCCGTCCGAAATATGATTCTTAGTCACGGTCAGAGGCGCGCCCTTGACGAGATTGGTGGTGTAGACCGCCGCCGCGCTTGCTGGCTTTTCGCTATAGATCAGCGCAAGATCGCGCTTGGTGCGGTTTTTACGGATACCGCAATGGATTCCGTTTGCCGTAAAGCCTGTTGCGGCACATACGCCGCCGGATATGATTTTCATAGTGCTATCGTCCTTTCTCATAAAGGCTTTTTATGCCTGTAATCCGGTGGCTTCATCGACACCGAGCAAAATGTTCATGTTTTGGATCGCCGCTCCCGACGCCCCCTTACCGAGGTTATCGAAGCGCGCGACAAGCAGGATGCGGTCGCCGTTTCCGCAGACCGTGATCTGCATATCGTCGCGACCCGAAAGTGCATTTGCCGAGAGGAACCCGCCTTCGTCTGCATTCTCAACAAACCGCACCAAGCCGTTTTGGTAATAGGCGCGGTATGTCTCGCAAATATCCTCAACACTTCCCTTTATATCGCTTGCAAAGAGCGGCACGGTGACCTCCATTCCGCTATAGAAGGGAGCGACCACGGGACAGAAAATGGGGGCGTTTGCAAGTCCGCAGACCGCGCGCATCTCGGGCAGGTGCTTGTGCGTTTGCGAAAGCCCGTACATACGCGGCGCGTTGAGAAGCACCTCTCTCGCGTCGTCCTCGTATTCGGCGATCATCTTTTTGCCGCCTCCCGAATATCCCGTAAGAGAATATGCCGTAAGTGTCGCATCGGGCGACAGAAGCCCCCCCCTGACAAGCGGCTCCACGAGTGCCACAAAACCGCCTGCGTGACATCCCGGATTTGCGATCCGCTTGGAAGCCGCGATCCGCTCGCGTCTGCCCGCAAGCTCGGGAAAGCCGTATTCCCACGCACCGTTTGTGCGGTGCGCCGTGGACGTATCAATGATCGCGGTATTGGGATTATCAACCAGCGAAACCGCCTCGATCGCCGCCGCGTCGGGCAGGCAGAGGAAAGCAATATCTGCCGCGTTCAGAGCCGCGCGTCTTGCTTCGGTATCCTTGCGAAGCTCCTCGGTAAGCGAGATCAGCTCAAGATCCTTGCGGTCTGCCAATCTCTCACGGATCCGCAAGCCCGTGGTTCCCGCACTGCCATCAATAAATATTTTAGCCATTTTTCAAGCACTCCTCCACGTAAGAGATCTGCGCGTCGGTCGATTCGGGTGAGGTACCACCCTCGGAAATTCGCTTTTTGACGCAGACCGTCAGGTCGATATCCTCATATAGGTCATCCGAGAACAGGTCACTGTACTCACGATAGACCTCGAGAGGCAGATCCTCAAGTACCCTTCCCTCGGCAATGCACCGCGACACAAGCTGTCCCGAAATTTTATAAGCCGAACGGAACGGCATACCTTTCTTTACAAGATAGTCGGCAAGATCGGTTGCGTTGATAAAGCCCTTTTGCGCCGCGCGCTTCATGTTTTCGGGCAGAGGCTTCATGGTCTTAATCATAGGGATCATGACGTCCAAACACATCTTGACCGTATCGATGGCGTCGAACACGCCCTCCTTGTCCTCCTGCATATCCTTGTTGTACGCAAGCGGCAACCCCTTGAGTGTTGTCAGAAGTGCCATCAGGTCTCCGTACACGCGCCCCGTCTTTCCGCGGATCAGCTCCGCCATATCGGGGTTCTTCTTTTGGGGCATGATCGACGAGCCCGTGGTGTAAGAATCCGAAAGCTCGACGAACTTGAACTCCCAGCTTGACCAGAGGATCAATTCCTCCGAAAATCGCGAAAGATGCATCATGAGCAATGAGCAATCCGACAAAAGCTCCACGCAGAAATCGCGATCCGAAACGCCGTCGATGCTGTTGCGACAGATGTCGTCAAAGCCAAGCTCGCGCGCCTCCATACGGCGGTCGGTGGCGTAGGTGGTTCCCGCCAAGGCACAAGAGCCGATCGGTGAGACGTTGATGCGCTTTTTTCCGTCGGCAAAGCGCGCGCGATCGCGTAAAAGCATCATGGCGTAAGCCAGAAGATGATGCGCGAAGGTCACGGGCTGTGCGCGTTGCAGATGCGTGTATCCCGGCATGATCACGTCTCGGTTCTCGCGCGCCTGCTCCACCAAAGCCTCGGTCAGCTGCTCGATGCGGCTGACGATCTCGTCGGTCTCATCGCGCAGATACATGCGCATATCAAGTGCCACCTGATCGTTACGACTGCGCGCGGTGTGAAGCTTTTTGCCCACGTCGCCAAGGCGTGCCGTCAGCTCCTGCTCAACGAACATATGGATATCCTCGCAGGAAAGATCAAACTGCAATGCCCCGCTATCCAGATCCGCAAGGATCTCCGATAGCCCGTCGATCAGCGTTTGCGCCTCGTCCCCGGTGATGATCCCGCGCGCACCGAGCATTGCCGCATGCGCCATGCTTCCGCGAATATCCTGACGGTACATTCTCGAGTCAAAGCCGATCGAGGAGTTGAAATCGTC
>JAZRIE010000176.1:0-2035 GCA_045645105.1 Eubacteriales bacterium
TTCTCGGCAAGTCGCTCAAGGAGCAGGGTATCTTCGATATTTACCCGACAGAAAAGAAGCGTTGGTACGTAAAGGTTCCCGTGTTCTCGTTCAACAAGATCAAGGGACTTGACGCATATCTGTCTCCCGAAATGAAATCCACGGGTGAGGCGATCGGTTACGACGACAAGCTCAACCGCGCGCTCTACAAGGCGTTGCAGGCGGCAGGCACGCACCTGCAGAATTACGGAACCGTATTCGTTACCATTGCCGATAAGGATAAGGAGGTGGCACTGCCGCTGATCCGCCGCTTCTACACTCTCGGCTTCAATATCGAGGCGACTGTGGGTACTGCAACCTACTTGAAGGAAAACGGTATCCGCACGCACGTGCTCAAAAAGATCAGCGAGGACAGTGATGAGATCTGTGATTCGATCCGTCAAGGACACATCGCCTACGTAATTAATACGAGCGATCCCAGCCATATTGGAACGGCAAACGACGGCTACCAGATCCGTAAGTACGCAACCGAGAGCAACGTGACCATGTTCACGTCTCTTGACACCGTGCGCGTGCTTCTGGACGTATTGGAAGAGACCACACTCTGCATTTCCACCATTGACGCATAAGGAGCAGACATGAAGCAATCTTTATTTACCATTACCGAAAATACTCCGTTGACCAAAAGCGTATACCGCATGCGTCTTGCGGGGGATACCTCGGCGATTACCGCCCCCGGGCAGTTCGTGAACGTTCTGCTTGACGGCCTTTATCTGCGCAGACCGATCTCGGTCTGCGACAGGACCGAAGGGGAGCTGACTCTTGTATACAAGGTGGTTGGCAAGGGAACCGAAAAAATGAGTCAAATGACGTCGGGCACGCTGGATATTCTCACGGGGCTCGGCAACGGCTACGATCTTTCTCTTGCGGGCGACCGTCCGCTCCTGCTTGGCGGCGGTGTTGGCGTGCCTCCGCTGTATCTGCTGGCAAAGGATCTGATCGCCCAGGGAAAGCAGGTGTCGGTCATTCTCGGCTTTAATACCAAGGACGAGATCTTCTATGAGGACGAGTTCCGCGCGCTGGGGGCTGACGTTACGGTCGCCACCGCCGACGGCTCTTACGGAGTCAAGGGATTTGTGACCGATCCGATGAAAACGGTGGATTATACTTACTTTTACACCTGCGGTCCCGAACCGATGCTCAAGGCAGTATGGAATACCTCGACCACGAGCGGTCAGCTCAGCTTTGAGGAGCGCATGGGCTGTGGATTTGGCGCCTGCATGGGTTGCTCGTGCAAGACTCTCACGGGGAATAAGCGCATTTGCAAGGAAGGTCCCGTGATGAAAAAGGAGGAGATCTTATGGCAGAAATGAAAGTGAACCTCTGTGGGATCGAGATGGACAACCCCGTAATCCCCGCCAGTGGAACTTTTGGCTACGGCTACGAGTTTGCCGAGCTTTACGACATCAACACGCTTGGAACCTTTTCATTTAAGGGGACGACGCTCGAGCCTCGCTTTGGCAATCCCACACCGCGAATTGCCGAGTGTCCCGCGGGCATGATCAACGCGGTGGGGCTTCAAAATCCCGGTGTAGAGAAGGTCATTTCCGAGGAGCTTCCCAAGCTTGCAAAATGCTTTCATAAGCCCGTGATGGCAAACGTGAGCGGTTTTTCGGTCTCGGATTACGCCAAGACCTGCGAAATGCTGGACGCCTGCGATCAGGTGGGTTGGCTTGAGGTCAACGTCAGCTGTCCCAACGTACACGGCGGCGGCATGAGCTTCGGTACGTCGCCCGAGGCGGCGGCAGAGGTTACGGCAGCGGTCAAGCGCGTGACCAAAAAGCCCGTGCTGATCAAGCTTTCTCCCAACGTGACCGACATCGTCAGTATCGCAAAGGCGTGTGAGGATGCGGGTGCGGACGGTATCAGCCTGATCAACACCCTTTTGGGCATGCGCATTGATCTGCGCAGAAAGCAACCCATCATCGCCAACAAGATGGGTGGTTTCTCCGGAAGCGCAATCTTCCCCGTCGCCGTACGCATGGTTTATCAGGTG
>JAZRIE010000177.1:0-3990 GCA_045645105.1 Eubacteriales bacterium
CAGGAGATCAAAGCCTTTGAACAAAACGAAGGAACAATAGAGATTCCAAAAGAAACCGAAAAACCGTAAAATCCTCGCCTCGACTTTTGCCGCGCGAGGGAATTGACGGTGATTTGCGGTGTTGCTTTAAAGAAATTTTCAAACTCGTCAAGAGTTTGAAAACAGGGCTAAGAGAAACGACCTTGTTAAGAGGTCGTTTCTCTTAGCCCTGCCTTTGTAAAAGTTCTTGAAGAAGCTCGAGGAAACGCGCAGCGGCTCTGCCGCTGACAATGCGGCTCGCCGCGTTTTTCTTTACAAGAAGTTTCCTCGAAAAAATCCCATCAAATCACTCTCACACGGTAAACGCCGTTGATTGATGCAATACGGGAGATGGCATGCGAGGAAGGAGCCGAGGAAACGTCGGCAACGGTGTAGGCGTTGTCACCCTTGGATTTGCTGGTCAGGTTTTCAATGTTCAAGCCCTCGTCCGAAAGAGCGGCAGAGATCTGCGTAATGACTGCGGGAACGTTTGCGTGAAGCACACAGATCAACGCCTCGCCCGAACGAGACATTTCAAGATTGGGGAAGTTCACGCTGTTCTTGATCGTACCGTTCGTCAGGTAGTCGTCAAGCTCGCGAGCCGCCATCACGGCACAGTTGTCCTCGGACTCCTCGGTCGATGCACCAAGGTGGGGGATCGCTACTACGCCGGGGATCGTCAGCACGTCCTCGGTGGGGAAGTCGGTCACGTAAGCCGAGACCTTGCCCGATTCCATTGCCGCTTTCATGTCTGCGGCAGAGACGAGATCGGCGCGCGACAGATTGATGATCTTCACACCGTCCTTCATTTTGGAAAGGCTTTCGGTGCAGATCATGTTCTTGGTGTCCTTGGTTGCGGGAACGTGGAGCGTTACGTAGTCGGCGACGGCAAAGACGTCGTCAAAGGTGGCTGCGCGCACGACGCGGCGATCGAGATTCCATGCGCCCTCAACCGAAAGGAAGGGATCACAGCCCACGACCCTCATACCGAGCGCGAGCGCGGTGTTGGCGATCATGCCACCGATCGCGCCAAGACCGATGACGCCGAGCGTCTTGCCCTGCACCTCGGTACCCGCGAACTTGGATTTGCCCTTTTCCACCTGCTTGGCAACGTCCTCGGTCAGGGTCTTTGCCCAATCAATTCCGCCGACCACGTTACGAGCTGCCAAGAGGAGCGCGCAGACGGCAAGCTCCTTGACGCCGTTTGCATTCGCGCCGGGAGTGTTGAAGACGACGATACCGTTTTCGGTGCAACGGTCGATCGGAATGTTGTTGACACCCGCACCTGCGCGAGCGATCGCCTTGAGGTTGGAGTCGAACTCCATTTCGTGCATGACGGCAGAACGCACCATAATTCCGTCGGGATTTTGCACGTCCTCGCCTACGTTGTATTGGTCACCAAGCTCGGCAAGACCGATCTTGGCAATTTTATTGAGTAATTGAATATTCATGGTCTCATACCTTTCTAAATCTATTATGATAATGTAAGCACGGCGGGATACTGCGTTTTCTCCTTGTTCTAATTTTTTCATTTGTAAAACTTTAAAATGGCGCACAAACACCCCACCAATATCCACATAATACCTGTTTGAAAGTTCTTGAAGGTGTCGAACGTGGCTTGCCACGTTTAACTTCATTTCAAGAAGTTTCCGACAATAAAAACAGTCAATTTTTGGGGTTGTTTGCGGCAAATTCCTTCATAAAGGCTACCAGAGCTTCAACGCCCTCGTAGGGCATTGCGTTGTAGATCGAAGCGCGCATACCGCCAACCGAGCGGTGTCCCTTGAGGTTCTTCATGCCTGCCTTTGCCGCCTCGGACGCAAATTTCTTGTCAAGCTCTGCATCGCCCGTCACAAAGGTCACGTTCATCATGGAACGGCTCTCTTTCTTCACGGGAGCGACGTAATAATCCTGAGAATCAAGGTAATCGTACAACAGATTTGCCTTTTTCAGGTTCATTTCCTTCATCACGTCAAGACCGCCAAGCTCCAGGATCCATTCGTACACCAGCTTTGCCATGTAGATGGTATAGGTGGGGGGCGTGTTGTACATGGAGTCGTTTTCCGCCATGGTCTTCCACTCGAGCATGGTGGGCATCTTTTCCTCGGCGTAATTGAGAAGGTCCTCGCGCACGATCACGAGCGTCATGCCTGCGGGAGCCATGTTCTTTTGCGCGCCTGCGTAGATCACGCCGAACTTGGAAACGTCCACGGGCTCGGAGATGATGCAGGACGACATATCTGCAACCAACGGAATATCGCCCGTGTCGGGGATATAGGGGTATTTCGTTCCGTAGATCGTGTTATTGAAGCAGATATGCAGATAAGCCGCGTCGGGACGGATCATGTCGCGCGTGACCACGGGGACGTGATTGAAATTGTCGTCCTTGGTGGTGGCGATACATTTGACGTCGTAGCCAAGCTTTTGCGCTTCCTTGAACGCCTTGCCCGAGAATTGTCCCGAAACGATGTAATCAGCCTTGCCGGTCCTTCCGATCAGGTTGAGCGGAACTGCCGCGAACTGCGTGGACGCGCCACCCTGCAGGAACAGTACCTTGTAGTTGTCGGGAACGTTCATGATCTTACGCAGAAGTGCCTCTGCGTCCTGAATGATTGCTTCGTAGTCCGGAGATCGGTGGGACATCTCCATAACGGACATACCCGATTCTCCGTAGCAGACCAGCTCTGATGCAGCCTTTTCAAGTACGGAAAGCGGAAGCATGGATGGTCCTGCCGAAAAATTGTAAACTCTGTTCATCTTTGTTTTCCTCCGGAAACAGTCTATTTCTTTATCGCTTTAAACCTTTAAAGCAAAAAAAGATATTAATATTATATAACAAAAAGGGGGCAAATGTCAAGCACTTTTTGAAAAAAAATGGAGTCTTTATTATTTAACACAAAAAATTTAAATTTGACAATGAAAAAGGGGCTTTTCATATTATATTCCGATTATGCAGAAAGGTACTTGTGGGGGAAAATTGACACAAGTACCTTTGTTTTTTAACTGCGCTTGCCGACTTGGATTTCTCCGTGCTTTTTCTCGTAGGCTTCAAGGCAATCACGAATCAGAATCAAGATCTGGCTGTTTGCGCTTCTGCCCTCATAATCTGCAACCACATGTAATTTATCGAGCATTTCCTCATCAATTCGAATAGACAAACTTTTTGTTCCCATAATAACCTCAAAATTAACATATTATATATTTATTTTAATTCTATTTTGTGTTATTATGTTATGGTTAGATACAAAATGTATCTAAAATACATTCAAAAAAGAAAGGAAGATAGTATGAAGATCGCTATCATTGGTTCTCGAACATTAACCGTTCCAAACATTGAAGAATATTTACCTGAGGGTGTTACCGAAATCGTCTCGGGCGGCGCAAAGGGGATTGACGAGCCGGCGGCGAGATTTGCACGCATACATGGCATCAAGCTGACCGAATTTTTGCCCGATTACGCACGCTACGGTCGCGGCGCGCCGCTGAAGCGCAACGAACAGATTGCCAATTATGCAGACGCGGGAATTGCTTTTTGGAATGGCTCGTCTCGCGGAACAAAATACACGATAGACCTTTTCCGCACGCTCGGAAAGCCTATAACCGTCGTGATATAATGCGAGTTTCCTGAAAAATGCTGATCCGTCGCGAAAAACCATATGCAGAAAGCCGATAATTTTTCATAATAGCCAACAAACAAGATTTTGTCCTTGACAATCTTGCTATTTTGTGGTATGATATAGTCGTATGAAACGAAAAAATTCAGGAGGACTGAAATGGAACAGGTAAAGCTTGAACAACTTCGTGAAACGGCACGAAAGATCCGCATCGGCATCGTTGACGCAACGCATGCGGCAAAGTCGGGACACCCCGGCGGATCGCTCTCGATCACGGACGTGATGACCTATCTCTATTTTGAGGAAATGAACATCGATCCCATGAATCCCCAAAAGGCAGACCGCGACCGCTTTGTGC
>JAZRIE010000178.1:0-12718 GCA_045645105.1 Eubacteriales bacterium
GGGTCTGCTTTTTTTGCGCGGCTGCCGCGACAGACTCTCCATCACGGCTTGTATCGTTCTCGGCAGTTTTTTCCGTCGCAGTCGTCCTGCGCTTCCGAGACGTTGTCTTGGTTGGCTCGGTCTCGTCGCGCGCCTTGGGTGCGGCGGCAAGTGTGGTTGCGGGCTTTTGCGCCTCCTGCGGTCGCGTCAGCTCCACAACGCCCATGCGCTCAAGATATGACAGATCGGCACGCGAGGCATCTCCGATCTCCCCGATCGAATCGGGAGTGAGCGTTTTTGAAAACAGATATCGGTACGGATCAAGAATATCCGCCGTTGACAGAACCGGCGTTGCACCGTCTCGGATCAGACCGTTCGTGCCCTCAGCTCCCCGACTGCCCACGTTTGCGGGAAGTGCGAACACGTCTCGTCCTTGTACGATGGCGTCTCTTGCGGTGATCAGCGATCCGCTTCCGATCCCCGCCTCTATCACGACGGTTCCCTGCGCAAGCCCACTGATGAGTCGGTTCCGCTGGGGGAAATGATAGGTTGCGGGACGGGTTGCGGGCGGATACTCCGAAAGGATCAAGCCGCACTCCCCGATCCGATTCCAAAGAGGACGGTGGTGCTTGGGATAGACGATGTCAACACCGCATCCGAGGATCGCGACCGTGGTGCCTCCCGCAGCCATTGCCGCCGCGGCACAAACGCCGTCGATCCCCGCCGCCATACCGCTGACGACGATCGCCCCCGCATATGCAAGCTCGTAGGATATTTTATACGCCGCACGCAAGCCGTATGCGCTCATGCGACGCGTTCCCACCATGCCAACGCAAAGCCGCCCATTCCAATCGGGAAGCTCTCCGCGATAGTACAGCACGCAGGGCGGCGACTGAATGTCGCGCAATGCCTTCGGATAGTTCTCATCTCCATAGGTGATGATACCAATGCCGCACCTCTCACAGGTCTCCATGATCTTGGTGGCACGCTCAAGGCTCTTATCCGAAAGCGCGTTTATGACGCGATCGGACAAGGCGGGGATGCGCTCGATCTCTGCCTCCTCCAAAAGGAAGACGTCGTAGGGAGAATCATAAAGATCGATCAGGCGACGAAACGTTCGGCTCCCCGCACCCAGTGCCTCGGCAAGCCATATCCAAAAAAGCTTATCTCTTTGTTTCATCTCTGTTCCTCCCTTTTCCAATCGGTTGTCGGCGACCTTCGCTACCGCTGACGCATAGCTCGGTCATTGCTTTTTTTGAAACTCCCACATCAGGATCGACGCCGCAACGGCAGCATTGAACGATTCCGCGCGGTCACTCATGGGAATGATCACGCTACCGTCGCACGCCTCGATTACCGCAGGGGTAAGTCCGTGTCCCTCGTTGCCGATGACCACGCAATCCCCCGTCCTGATCGGGAATTCTCCCAATCGAACGGCACGGTCGTCAAGCGCGGCGGCAAATACGCGCCGTCCACTCTCGCGCAGTCCTCGAATGACCGCGCACAGATCGGGAACGCGGTCAATCGGCTGATCAAACATCGTTCCCATTGAGGCACGCACCGCCTTGGGATGGTAAACGTCGGCGCAATCCTCACTGATGATCAGCCGATCCACACCGATGGCGGCGGCACTGCGGATCACCGCGCCGATGTTTGAGGGGTCCCTGACCGACTCCAAAAGCACCACCGACTCGTTTTTCATCCGCAAAAAATCCGCGCTATTATATATTGTAGCAAATTTTTGAAATTTGTCAATATATTTTGCAATAGTTATGATGCCTTCGGGCGATTTTTCTTCCGAAATTTTATCAAAAAGCTCGTCAGAGAGCAACATGACTCGTCCCACTGCGTCAAAAAACGTGCTTCCGCACGCTTGGCGCACTCGCTCGGTGATCCCGTCAGCACTTGACTCGCGCAGGAAGACCGTCTTGATCTCAACGCCCTTTTTGACCGCCTCACAGAAGAGCTTGACACCGTCAAAGCGGAAGCATTTTTGTGCTTCACGCGCCTTTCGGTCGGTCAGCTTACACAGCTCCACCACCGTTCGATTTTGCCGTGAGCGAATGATCTCCTCACTCCGTTCCATATCCAAAAGCCCTCCTTTCGGCTCTTTTGGCGAGGAAAAAGTCCCCTCCAAATCATCTCTATCTATGACAAAAACCCGATGCTACCATCGGGTTTTTTATTTGATCAAAGCGCAGCCTTTGCCTGTGCTGCGAGTGCTGCAAATGCTTCCTTATCGGAAACTGCGATCTCTGCGAGCATCTTACGGTTGAGGTTTACGCCAGCCTTCTTCAGACCGTGCATGAAGGTAGAATAGTTCATACCGTTCACCTTAGCCTGTGCGGAAATTCTGGTGATCCAGAGAGAACGGAAGTCTCTCTTCTTCATCTTTCTGCCTGCGAATGCGTAGTTACCGCTCTTCATTACGGCTTGCTTAGCCATCTTAAAGTGCTTGGACTTAGCACCCCAATAACCCTTAGCGGCCTTCAGTGTTGCCTTTCTTCTCTTGCGCGTCATCATTGCGCCCTTAACTCTTGCCATTGTTCTATTCCTCCGTTTCTCTTATTTTACCAGCGTCTTCAGATTCTCTGCCATTTTACCCTGCACCATCGTGCTGGAACGCAGATGTCTGAGTCTCTTTGCGCTCTTGTTACCCGTCTTATGACGGTGAGAGCTGTGGAACATTTTTACCTTGCCGTTGGCGGTAACGGAAAATCTTTTGGCGGACGCCTTATGTGTCTTGATCTTTCCCATTTTTAAAACTCCTTTTCTCATGTTCGGCAGATGTCTCCTGCCGACGTTATCGTTGATTGATCCCCTCGGGACCGTGATGGGCTTTGCGTGTCGAATTATTTGGCTTTGACAGGTGAGATCACCATGCTCATAAATCTGCCGTCCAGCACGGGCTTTTTATCGACTGTACCCGATTCCGCGCAAGCCGCCTCGAACTTTTCCAGAACCTCACGTCCGATGTCCATGTGGCTCATCTCACGCCCCTTAAATCTCATCACCACGCGCACCTTATTGCCATCCGACAAAAAGCGAAGCGCATGCTTGACCTTGGTTTCAAAGTCGTGCGTGTCAATGCGGCAGGAAAGCTGAATTTCCTTCAATTCAATCGTCTGCTGCTTCTTCTTGGCTTCCTTCTCGCGCTTATCGCGTTCAAAACGGAATTTGCCGTAATCCATGATCTTGCACACGGGCGGGGTTGCCTGCGATGCCATCATGACCAAATCCAAGCCGCGGTCGTATGCCATCTCAAGTGCCTTCGACGAGCTCATGATCCCGAGCGTTTCACCGTCCACACCGATCAAGCGGACCTCTTTTGCAGTGATCTCCTCATTGAGCAGGTTTTCTTTGTCTTTCGCGCTAATAGTTCAACACCTCCAAGCGAAAAAAATATACCGTACAAAGACACAGTCTCCGCACGGCTACCCTACTGATCCCCTTGACAGAATTGACAAGGCGTGAGAATATCGACCCACATCACAACCGGTGTGTAGGTGAGAGCGGAGTGCTCTGCTTTGTTTTACCGTGTTATTATACTACATTCCGCTTCGTTTGTCAAGAGCTTTTTGAAAAATATTTTTTTCTTTTTTTGTGTGTCTCATTTCATTTTACCTACGACAATCATGTCTATCGTAAAAAGCCACAAAAAAAGGGGGGCTGAAAGCACTAAAATTCTATAGTGTATTCTTTTTCACAAAAATTTCTGCCAATTTTCGTCACAATTGAATATTTACAAATCGTCGGTTTTGTTGTATAATATTATACGCTGATGGGCAGCGGCTCATCAGGTTCCCCTTTTTTGCACACTTTTTTCTGTTTTTGCGAAGTGTCAAGCTTATGACATCTGCCCGCCCTGACAGTCACGGTGTGCAATTTTTATTTTGGAAGAAATAAAGCTCCGAGGCGACCGTTCTGTGCCGACTCGGAGCTTTTGTTCCGATTCATTATTTAATATACGCTTTCGGGATAAACGCCCTTCTTATGAAGCAGCTGCACCTCTGCCGCCACGGTGTCGCGGTCTGCCTGATAGGTGATGCCGAACCAACGGTCGGGCGAGGATTTTGCGCGCACTGTGAGTCTCTTCTCCTTCAGGAAGTCATTGACCATGATCGGGAGCAGACACTCTGCCTTGATGTCGCCCTCTTTGATATTGCGCAAAAAGTTCTCAAAATACGCATCCATCACAGGCAACAGCTCGGTATGGAAGCCCCAGATATTCATGGAGACCATTTCCTGCGGATCGATGCCGCCGAACTCACCCACGATGCGGTGATCCTCCTCGTAGTGGATATCATGTGTTTCGTCCACCTTTTGCAGATATCCGCGCTCAATGTCGCAGATGCCGCGCGTCACGCCGCCGTTCTCGCTCATGGTGTTTCCAAGAATATACGGCACCATGCCTGCTTCCCCTCTGTTCGTGAGTCTCTCAAGCATCTCGTGAATGATGACGAACGCCTCCTTGCCATAGTAATCGTCGGCGTTGATGGTGGCAAAGGGACCTCTTATCACGTCCTTGGCGCACAGCACCGCGTGGACGGTACCAAAGGGCTTGGTGCGCTCCGTGGGGACAGTATACCAAGCAGGAAGCGTAGAGGTATCCTGCACGGCGTAATCAACGCGCACACGATCGGAAATACGCTTGCCGATGCCGTCGCGAATCAGCCCGACCATTTCCTCCTTGAGAATAAACACGACCTGTGTAAAGCCTGCCTCGATGGCATCGTAGATCGAATACTCCATCAAGATCTCTCCGTGAGGACCGACGTGCGAGATCTGCTTATTGCCGCCAAAGCGACTGCCAAGCCCCGCCGCCAGCACAACTAAAGTTGTATCCATATTGTTCAAATTCCTTTCTGATGATCAAATTGGTGCTTTTATTATATCACATTTGGCACCAAAAGTCAAGCATTTGGCACAAGGACATTGCAAAAAGAGAGCCGACGCCCTTGCATCGACTCTCTTTCTATCTATTCTATTCTATTAGTTCTTCTTGAACATATCCAGAAGTCCGTCAAAATCGTCGTCTTCCTTCACGGGCTTCGGAGCGGGCTTGACTACCTTGCGAACCGTTGCAGGCTGAGCGGCGGTAGCCGTCGTCGCGGGCGCGCTCTTTACAAACACCGATTCCTTCGCAGCGGGCTTCAGATCGCTGGGACGGTTTACGTTGGTCTTATAATCCTTTCCCGTGCGAACGGCATCCTCGGGCTTCTTTTCAAAGCCGGTTGCGATAATGGTGATCTTCATCTCGTCCTCAAGCTCGGGATCGAACGCGACACCCCAGATCACGTTTGCATCGGGATCTGCCTCCTGCGAGATCAACGTAGCCGCAGTATCTACGTCGTCGAGGTTGACGTCCTGAGATACCGACATACTGATGAGGATTCCCTTTGCTCCCTTGATAGAGGTTTCGAGCAGCGGGCTGGAGATTGCCTCCTTAGCCGCCAGAAGTGCCTTATCCTTACCTGCAGCCGAGCCTACGCCCATGTGCGCGTAGCCTGCGTTTGCCATGACGCTGGTAACGTCGGCAAAGTCGAGGTTAATGAATGCGGGAAGCGTGATCAGCTCGGAAATGCTCTTCACACCGCGACGCAGAACGTCGTCGGCAATGCCAAAGGCATTGAGCAGGGTGATCTTCGAATCCGAGACCTCCTTGAGTCTTTCGTTCGGGATGACCACGAGAGAGTCTACGTACTGTGCAAGCTCGGCAATACCTGCCTCAGCCTGCTCCATTCTTCTCTTGCCCTCAAAGCCGAAGGGCTTGGTAACGATACCTACGGTCAGGATATCGAGCTCGCGTGCTACGCGCGCAACAACGGGAGCCGCGCCCGTACCCGTGCCGCCGCCCATTCCTGCGGTGATAAACACCATATCGGTTCCCTCCAGCACGGCGCGGATATCGTCGATCGACTCTTCAGCCGCACGCGCACCGATCTGAGGATTTGCGCCCGCGCCAAAGCCCTTGGTGATCTTCTCACCGATTACGAGCTGGTTGGGGGCTTCGGATTTGCGGAGTGCCTGACGGTCGGTATTGACCGAGACGAACTCCACGCCGCGGATATTGGTTACGATCATGCGGTTGACAGCATTGTTTCCACCGCCGCCGACGCCGATCACCTTAATGTTGACGCCACACTCGAGGCTATCATCGTGTTCAAATGTCATGTTTTGATCCTCCCGAACTTTTACAAATCATTGAATTTTATCAATTCTGCGCCCAGCTTGGGCAATTATAAAACCACTTATATAATATCATACTATGTTTTTCTCGATTTTGCAAGATGTTTTTTGAATTTTTTTGAATAAATTCACAATTTTTTTTAAAAATCTGTCATTTTAGGAGCCTTCGACGGGCTTTGACATTATTTTTGGGGGTAAAAAAGGAGCAAACACATCTTGTGCGTGCTCCTTTTTATCGGTTTCAATCGGCCAACAGAATATCTGCCGCATTGACACGGCGGTAGGTCGGCTTTTGCAGATCACTCACATCCACGACCGCATTGCCTTCTCCGCGACGGACAAGGATCTCCTCTGCCATCGCAAGCTTTGCCGAAAGCTCACTTGCCTTGCCAAGCTCTACGCGACAGCCGTCCTCGGTTTGATAGGAAAGACGGAATTTCGAGGTCACGTCAAGCACCGACACTCTGTCAATCAGCTCTGCCGTCTCAAGCACGTCGAGAAGCATTGCCATATAGGAAAGGTCGGTCCCCTCCTCAAAGGTCAGCGTTGAGCCGATCGACAGTGCGCAGATCGTGGGTAGCTCCACGCGGGGGATCCCCATAAAGTCGTTCTCACTCGCGCCCTCGCGCAACACGCGAAAGCCGCGGTCGATCATGTAGTATTTTCCGTTGAACTCGGTGTACATCAGATTTTTGGGGGGCGAGACGATGATCGTAACGCTCGAAAGCCCTCTCTTGACACCGACCGCATCAATATAGTGCAGGGTATCCCAATCCCAGATGCGCTGACGGATCTCGTCCTTCGAGCCGATCGCAAAGAGCTCGTCGCCGATCTTGATGCCCGACGCCTCGATGATCTGCTCGTCGGTATATTGTGTCGTTCCCTCTACCTTGATGGTCTTGACGCGGAACATGGGCAGGATCAAAAGCAGAAGCCCCGCGAGGAAGATCATGCTGCCCACAACCGTCATCACACCGCGCAAAAGCCGCAAAAGCGCTTTATTTCGTCTTTTCCGTTCCGCATGCGGGGGACGCATGGGCGGCATCTGCTGCCGACGCGCCTCGGGCGTTACGTTCTCTTTCTGTGTCGTCTGATTCATTTTCTTAATTTCCTTTTTCCTTGTTTGATCAGTTTTTGTATTTCGTCCCAGATCAGCCTGTTGGCATTGGGATCGGCAAACGACGCGATCTGCGTCCGCAGGGTGTTACGTTTTCCCTCATCCTCCAAAAGCGCCTGAACGGCATTGGTGAGCGCGCCTTCGGAAAGCGTTTTTTCTTCGATCAGGATCGCCGCGCCCGCATCGGCAAGCGCCGCCGCGTTGCGGTATTGGTGATTGTCGGTCACGTTGGGGGACGGAATGAGGATGCTCGCCTTTTTCATGAGTGCCAGCTCCGAGAGTGTCATCGCCCCCGCACGCGAGATCACCGCGTCCGCCGCCGCCATACGAAGCGGCATGTCGTAGATATAATCTACCATGATACAGTTGGGATATTGCTCGAGCCCTGCCTCGCGGAAAAGCTTGATCGACTCGTCAAAGTCGCGCTTGCCCGTTGCGTGAATACAAAGCAGGTCGGGATGCTTGCAGATATATTCCTTCATCAGTCGGATCACCGCGCGGTTGACCTCCTCGGCACCAAGGCTTCCGCCAAAGGAAAGGATCAGCCTGCGATCCTCGGGAAGTGCCATCGAGCGTCTTGCCGACTCGCGCGAGATCGCGCCAAAGCCGCCGCGCAACGGGTTCCCGACACGCACGACCTTGCTCTTTTTGCGCAAGCCCTCCGCGGTTTCGGCAAAATTGATCCATATACGGTCCACGTGCTTTTCGAGCCAGCGAACGGTCAGCCCCGCAAGCGCGTTGGATTCGTGCAGGGCGGTTGGGATCCCGCGATCCGCCGCCGCCTTCATGATCGGCCACGACGCATACCCTCCCGTGCCGATGACGAGATCGGGCTGAAAGTCGTCCAAAATCTTTTGCGTTTCGGCAAGCTTGGGAGATCTCCAGGCAAGCCACAGCACCTTGATATTGGAAGGCGAGAGAGAACGGCGAAGCCCTCGCGACTGCACGAAATGCAGCTTGTAGCCCTCACGCGGAACGAGGTCGGTCTCCTTTCCGTTTCGGACGCCGACGAACTCGATCACAGCGGTAGGATCGTTTTGCTTGACGGTCTCGGCAATTGCCAACGCAGGATTGATATGCCCTGCCGTGCCGCCGCCCGTGAGCAGAAGCCTCATAACGTCACCACCCCGACCGACGAGACCTGCCAAAGAATAACCGCCGAGAGGAAAAAGACAACGGTCAGGAGTGCCGAGATCGAATACCAACGGCGGTCGCCCTGAAAGTACGGCAAAAAGCTGAACACAAGGAAGCTCCCTGCCGCCAATGCCATCACGGCAAACACACAATCGGCAATGCTATGAAAATGTGTCGACGCGAGCGTTCTGCCAAAGATCGCAATGATTGCGAGAAACAACGCGGAAAACGCGCCCGACGCGCCAAGCGTGATATGAAAATACTGTGTTCTGCGTTTTTGCATGAGCTCTTCTCCTTCCGTTTGGGTTATATCTTCCTATGTGACGAATACGCCGAGATGGACAGAATGATCCCCACCTCAAAGATCTGTAGCATGAGTGCCGTTCCACCGTAACTGAAGAACGGAAGCGCGATACCCGTGTTGGGCATCGAATTTGTGACGACCGCGATGTTCAAAATGACCTGCAATGCTACCTTAAAGGTCAGCCCGTAAACGATCAGCGCACTGCATTTGTCGGGAGCGTGACGCGCAATGTGAAATCCGCGCCATACGTAAGCGGCAAACAATGCCACCACCAAAAACGCACCGATAAAGCCAAGCTCCTCGCAAACAATGGTAAAGATAAAGTCGTTTTGCGGCTGGGAAACGTAGCCGAATTTCTGTCGACTGTTGCCAAGCCCCGTTCCAAAGACGCCGCCCGAGCCGATCGCCATCAACCCCTGCAGGGTCTGCCATGCCGATCCCAAGGGGTCGGCTTCCTCAATGTTGATCCACGTGTCTACGCGAGCCTGCGCATAGTCGGAAACAAGGATCAAAAGGCAGCCCGCACAGGCAATGACCGCGCCGATTCCAAGAATCCAACGCAACCTTGTACCGCCGAGAAACATGACGGCAACGCCGAGCATGCCAAGGATCATAATGCCCGAAATGTGGCGTTCAAGTGCCACAAGAAGCACAAGCACCGCGATCATAATCCCCGGAAAAAGCACACCGTACTGAAAATTCCCGCCAAACCGATGCTCGGACATCACCTTTTTTTCATGTGTGGACAGAAACCGCGCCATGGTCAGCACCAAGGCGATCTTTGCGATCTCCGAGGGCTGAATGGTAATAAATCCAAAGTCAAGCCAACGCTTCGCTCCGCTTCCGAGATCCGAGCCGATCACAAGCACCAGCAAAAGAAGGATCACCGAAGCACCGTACAGAACGTAGCTGAAATCTCTCCAGAACAACGGGGTACAGAATTTGACGATCACCGCCGTAAACGCAACCGCCATAAGCAAAAAGACAAGGTGTCTTGCAATAAAATAGGTGTTGTCGTCGTGATACTGCTCGGCATAGACCGAGGATGCGCTGTAGACCATGACGCATCCAAACAGCACGAGCGCCGTTGTAATGAGCAAAAACGGAATATCCACAAGCCCTTTTTTCGGCAACGTCCGCTCTTGAACCGGCGCCGGGTGCAGTGGCTCGTCAAAGATCGCATCACGCTTTTTGGAGAACAGGAATGTCCGTTTTTCTTGATTCATGTTATGCGACCTTTCTGTAAATTTGAAGTCTTGTCAAAGTGCCGTCCACGCAAGCACGCAAAAGAGTGCGGCGACTGCAGAAAACACGATCACGATCAGAATTTCTCCCCACCCGCATTTTTCAAAATGATGATGCAGGGGCGCCATTTTAAAGATGCGTCTTCCCTGATGATCCCGACTGAGTGTTCTCGTCAGCTTGAAAAACATGGTCTGAAGGAAGCTGGAAAGCATTTCAATAATATAGACCGCCGAGACGATCAAGCCCACAAGAGCTTCGTTCATCATAAAGGTCGCGGAAATGACCACAGCCCCCAAGAAGAGCGAGCCCGTGTCTCCCATAATGACCTTTGCGGGATAAAAATTGTAGACGAGAAAGCCAAGCGTTGCCCCGATCAGTATTGCGCCCAGCACCGAAAGCTCGGTGCTACGAGCCGAAAACGCCCACACGGCAAGAAACACGCCTATGACGAGCGTCACCGAGCTTGCAAGTCCGTCGATGCCGTCGGTCAGATTACATCCGTTGATCACACCGGACAGAAGAATGACCGCAATGGGATACCAAAGCCAGCCAAGCTCCCACTCGATATCGCTAAACGGAATGGCAACCGCCGTATCCATATACCCCATATAAGACGCAACGCACACATATGCAGAAGCGATAACGATCTGTAAAAAGAGCTTTTGCTTTCCCGTAAGCCCCTCGTTCTGCTTTTTGATCAGCTTGCAGTAGTCGTCCACAAACCCGATCGCACCGTTGGCAACGCCAAACGTCAAGACCATTGCCAGGGGAACGTATCGGCTCGCTTCTCCACGCACACCCATCACGACAAACCATACCGCCGTGACGATCAGGATCGGAAGGATAAAGCCGATGCCACCCATGGTGGGAACGCCTTCCTTCTTTTTGTGCCACCGAGGTCCGAGGTCATAAATGACCTGCCCGATCTTATGCGAACGGAGAATCGGGATCAGCACGCGTTCCGCAATCACGGTCAGTACAAATACCGCAACCATTATAGCAAAAAAGACTGCCGCAAACGAATTCATGCGTTTCGTTCTCCTCTCTGTCCCTTAAATACGGTCACGAAGTGCCTCAATGATCGCTTCCGCGCCGATGCTTCGGCTTGCCTTGAAAAGCACCACGTCCCCCTCTTGCAGAGTGTCCTCAAGTACCTTTGCCGTGTGCGACAGACAATCGTTCTGCGCATTTGACACGATGTGTTGCTTGGACATTCCGCTCTGCCGCGCTCCCACGGCGATCTGATTGGCACGTTTTCCGACCGTAAAGAGGCGGTCGATCCTTTTTTCAGCAAGGTACACGCCTACCGAGCGGTGAAGCGCGGGGCTATCCGTGCCAAGCTCCAGCATATCCCCAAGCACCGCCACACTGCGTCTGCCCGTTCGGCGACAATATTCGGTCAGAACGTCCACGGCGGCGATCATCGATTCGGGCGACGCGTTATAGCAATCCTCGATCACGGTGATCTTCCCCATTTCGTAAACGTGCTGACGCATACCGTCGGGGGAATAGTTCATAAGTCCCTCGCGGATCTGCTCGTCGTTAAGTCCCGCAAGCTTTCCGACCGCAAAGGCGTATAGCGCGGCGTAGACGTTATGCTTTCCGAGAATACGGATCGACAGATCCTTGGCAACGCCGCCCGCGTGGACGACGTCGAACACGGTGCGGTCGTTTTCCACTCTTATATTCTGTGCCAAAAAGTCGGCTTTCTCGCAAAAAAGCGAGACGTAGACGGTGCGGTAACTTTTTCCGCACACGTTTTGAAGCAACGGCTCGTCAAGCGGCAGGATCAGCACGCCGCCCGATTTGAGTCCCGACAGAATTTCAAGCTTTGCGCGGCAGATATTCTCACGCGATCCAAGCATTTCCATATGCGACGAGCCGATGTTGGTGATGATCGCAACGTCCGGCTCGGCGCAGATCGAAAGACGCTCGATCTCGCCAAAGCCGCTCATGCCCATTTCCAGAACCGCCCACTCCGAATCGGTGGGAATCGACACCATGGAAAGCGGCATACCAACAAGGCTGTTATGGTTTCCCTGCGTTTTTGCGGTGCTTGTGCCGACCGAAAGCACGGAGGCGACGAGATCCTTTGTGGTGGTCTTCCCCACGCTTCCCGTTACGGCAACCGTCTTACAGTGCAGGTAATTACGATAGTTATTGGCAAGGCGCGAGAGCGCAAGCTCACTGTCACCCACCACGATGGCGGTCGCCTCGGAGTGTTCCAGCTCCTCGGTGCGATGCTCGCAGATCACGCAACGGCATCCCTGAGAAAGCGCGGCGGCAATAAAATCGTGACCGTCGGCTCGCTCCCCCCGCATTGCTACGAACGCGGTCTCCCGATCCGCCTCACGCGAATCGGTGCAAAGATAACGAACGGCAACCTCGCCAAGCCCCCCCTGATGCAGCTCTCCGCCGCACAGGCGCGCCAAGGTACCAAAGCTGATTTGACTGATACTGAATCGAATTTTCATAGCTCGGTCTCCGTTGTCTCCTGATCTCGTTTTCGTTGCAATCGCGCACAAAAGGCGCGCGTTGCGATGTCTTTTTCACTAAAATATTTTCTGCCCGCTCGGTCGATCTCGTATTCCTCATGTCCCTTTCCCGCAAGCAGGATAACGTCCCCCGCATGCGCGTTCATCACCGCGTAGCGGATCGCCTCCTCGCGGTCGGGCAAAATATGATAAGGGGTGTCTTGCTCTATCCCCATAAGGATCTCTCCGATGATCGCATCGCGATCCTCGCTTCGG
>JAZRIE010000179.1:0-1635 GCA_045645105.1 Eubacteriales bacterium
GCAGACCCCAAAAAGCTGCATCTGTTTGACGTCAAGTGGGTGCAGGACTTCCGCGGCAACGATTTTCTGCTCTTTAACAGCGAGTGGCATATCCGTCATACGCTCGATAACAACGAGGAACTTGAGCTTGTGGAATTTGGAAATTAATACTGATCTCAATTTTTTTGTCAGAAACTTCTTGAAATGAAGTTAAACGTGGCAAGCCACGTTCGACACCTTCAAGAACTTTTAAAAAGGGATTACGTGGATATTGGTGGGGTGTTTATGCGCCAATCCGTAGTTTTTTGATGGCAAACGGAGGTTTACTCGCTTGATCCAAGCAATAGCTTCCGCAACCGTTTTGCTACCACCACCCAAAACGGGCTCCCGAAAAAATTGACTAAATAGAAATGTGCTATATTTTTTAATTAGAGATTAGTATAAGTTAAGAGAGGATATTGAATGAAAAAGAGAATTTTCAGTCTTTTCCTGCTTCTGTCGCTGCTCGTTACCTCGCTTTGCGGCTGTAGCGGCTTTGCTGACTACTATCCATACGGCGAGGGAAGCACGGCGGGGCTTGAAACCACCGTCGGAAGCGGCTCGCAGAAGTCGTCCTTCTCGGTGCATTTTATCGACGTGGGACAAGCCGACGCCGCGTTGATCGTCTGCTCGGGAAAGACCATGCTGATCGACGGCGGCAACAAGGGCGACAGTGACGTGATCTATACCTATCTGCAAAACATGAAGATCACGCATCTTGATTACGTTGTTTGCACGCACGCCCACGAGGACCACGTTGGCGGTCTTGCGGGAGCGCTGACGGCGGCGACCGTTGGAACGGTCTATGCGCCTGTCAAGAGCTACGATAGCAAAGCCTTCCGCGATTTTGTTGCCAAGACCGAGGAGCGCGGACGTGAGATCACGGTGCCAAAGGCGGGAGATATGTTCTATCTTGGCGACTCCGTGGTGACGATCCTCGGACCGCGCAAGGAATACGACGAGACCAACAATACCTCGATCGTGCTTCGCATAGTATACGGAGGCACCTCGTTCCTCTTTACGGGGGACATGGAGAGCGACGCCGAGATCGACCTGCTTGAGTCGGGTGTGATGCTCAGATCCACCGTACTGAAGGTGGGGCATCACGGAAGCTCGACCTCGACCTCGTACCGCTTTTTGCGAGAGGTTGCGCCCAAATACGCGGTGATCTCGGTGGGGAAGGACAATCAGTACGACCACCCCAACGAGGACGTCCTTTCGCGTCTGCGCGACGCCGACGTGACGCTCTATCGCACCGATATGCAGGGCGACATCGTGTGTATCAGCGACGGCGTGACCGTGTCGTTTCTCGCGAAAATGAACGCAAACGCACAAACCAATCCGACACAGAGGCATTAACGTGCATTGATGTCATAATTTATAATAAAACAATCCCTCACCGCCTGCGGCGGAGCTACCTTTACACAAGGGAGCCTTTTGAGAAAAGAAAATGTGCAAGCACATTGGCGAAAGCTTTATCTCGTTTTTGATTTCATAAACCAATAAAAGGAGCGCGGTTATGGAGAACAAACGCTATATTTGCATCGACCTCAAATCGTGTTTCGCGTCGGTCGAGTGTATGGAGCGCGGTCTTGATCCCATGTCCGCGCTTCTCGT
>JAZRIE010000180.1:0-7381 GCA_045645105.1 Eubacteriales bacterium
GGTCGAGCTTTCCAACACCTACCACCTGCATCTGCGTCCGGGCGACGGGCTGATCTACGACATGGGCGGATTGCACAAGTTCATGAATTGGGACAGGCCTATCCTGACCGACAGCGGCGGATTTCAGGTCTTCTCGCTCTCGGGACTTCGCAAGATCACCGAGGAAGGCGTGCGCTTTGCCTCGCACATCGACGGAAAACGCATTTTTATGGGACCCGAGGAAAGCATGCAGATCCAATCGCATCTTGCTTCCACCATTGCCATGGCGTTTGACGAATGCGTGGAAAATCCCGCCCCCCACAAATACTGCAAGGACAGCATGGAGCGCACCTATCGCTGGCTGGTGCGTTGTCGTGCCGAGATGGACCGTCTCAATTCCCTGCCCGACACCATCAACCGCCAGCAGATGCTCTTTGGCATCAATCAGGGCGGTACTTACGAGGATCTGCGTATCGAGCATATGCAAATGATCCGCGAGGTCCCCTGCGAGGGCTACGCCATTGGCGGTCTTGCCGTAGGTGAGCCGACCGAGGAAATGTACCGTATTATTGATGCGGTCGAGCCGCATATGCCCACCGACAAGCCGCGTTACCTGATGGGAGTGGGAACGCCCTGCAACCTGCTCGAAGCCGTTCACATGGGTGTGGACTTCTTCGACTGCGTCATGCCCAGCCGCAACGCGCGCCACGGCAATCTCTTTACCTGGAAGGGCAAGCTGAACCTGCTCAACGAGAAGTACGCACGCGATCCCCGTCCCTTTGACGAGGACTGCCAATGCCCCGCCTGCCGTCATTACAGCCGCTCCTACGTGCGCCATCTGCTCAAGGCAAAGGAAGCCGTGGGAATGCACCTCGCGGTCGTCCACAACCTCTATTTCTACAATAATCTGACCCGCAAAATGCGCGAAGCCCTCGACGGCGGATACTTTGAAAGCTTCTATCAAAAGTACCGCAATATCCTCGGTGAGCGCGTGCAGGATTGAATACTTTAAGACCTTGGGGGAAGGGGAAAGCTTTTTGCAAAAAGCTTTCCCCTTCCCCCAAACCCCTATCCTCTTTCAAAAAACTTCAAACAAGAAATATTTTTTCATTAAGTTGCTGTTTAAACGGCAACTTTTTATCGTTTTTCGATAAAAACATATTGACAAACGAGCGCATCCGTGCTATACTAAAGAAAAAAAGAAAAAATTGGAGAGAAAAAATGCTTCGAAATTCAAACAAGACTTCCATCGTGATCTCCATGATCCTTACGGTGCTTTTGTTAGCGGCACTCTGCGTTCTGGTCTTCTGGCTTCCCCCCGTGGTAAATTCCATGATCGATACGGCGGACAATATCGGCAATCGCGCGGAGATCACCTCAGGTCAGCGCGTCTTTGTCCTGACCGATGCCTACGTGATGGTAGCCGTGGCGTTCGTTGCGGTCATCCTCTTGTTTTTCCTTCTGCGTGAAATTCTTTTAGAGCGTGTGTTCTGCGTCAGGACCACTCGCCTGATCGCCGCCATTTCGTGGTGTTGCTTTGCCGAAGGACTTCTCTTTTTGCTCATCGGTATCTTTTTCCAACTCGCCTTTGGCGTGGCGATCGCCGCATACTTTGTGGGGCTTTGCCTGCGCGTTGTAAAAAACGTGATCGAGGAAGCAACCCGCATCAAGATCGAAAACGATCTTACGATTTGAGGTGTGCGGCATGATATTGATCAATCTTGACGTGATGATGGCAAAACGTAAAATGTCGCTCGGGGAGCTTTCCGACCGCGTGGGCATCACGCTTGCCAATCTTTCGATCCTCAAAAACAACCGCGCAAAGGCAATTCGCTTTTCCACGCTCGACGCGATCTGCCGCGCTCTGGAGTGTCAGCCGTCCGATATTCTCGAATTTGTACCCGACGAAAACGAATAACCCAACAAATGAAAGGAGACATTATGAATTACGATCCCATGACAGGTAAGCCGCTGAACAAAGAACCGCAACAAAACACAAATGCCCCTGCTCCCCCTACCACGCCTTCCACACCGCCCTTCTATCAGGGTGCGTACTCACAGACGGACGCGCCTCAAAATCCCCTCTATCTTCAACCAACACCCGTGGTCAAGCCGACCTACCACGGCATCGACGCACTCTTTGCATGGCTCTCGATCACCGTCGGCTTTGCCTTCGTGCGCGCCATGCCGCTCAACCGCACAACGCTCGGAAGCGTCCTCTTTTTCCTGCTTCTGTATGCGTTTGGCGGCATATACCTGCGCACGTCGGGCGTTCGGCTGACGCGCTCGGCATTTCTTCTTGCGATCTGCGCCGTGATCCTCTCGGCAGGGCTGCTCACAAACGGAAACGCAACCACGCGGGGCTTTCTCGCATTGTTCCTCGTTCTCGCCTTTCCCTTCTGGATTTACTATTCTGCAGGCTTGGGCGGCAACGGAATGCTCGGCAACGACCTGATCCCCTATGCCCTGCGTGCCGTGTTCGTCTTGCCTTTTTCCTCGCTCGAGCATATTTTCCCTTCACTGTTTGCCTTTCGTAAAAAAGGCACGGGCGTTCTCCGCGTTTTGCGTACCGTTGGTTGGATCATGCTGGGGCTTTGCGTAGCGGTCATTCCCACCGCGATCGTGATCCTTCTGCTTTCCTACGACGCAGGCTTTACCGACCTGCTCGACCGCATCTTCTCCTTTTCGATCGACGGTGTATGGGAATTTATCCGCGATCTCGTGCTTGGCTTTTTCGTCGCCATCCTTGTGTTCGGTATTCTGTTCGGCGTTAAATGGCGAAAGGATCGGTCCAAGGACATACCCGAAGCCCCCGCAAAGGTCGATCTGCACGTCCTCCCCAAAGCGCTACTCTGTGCCGCCGTCACGCCCCTGCTCGCCGTTTATGTTCTCTTCTTTATCTCGCAATGGGATTATTACGTTTCGGCGTTCACACACGTGCTACCCGGAGACCTGACCTACGCGGCTTACGCAAGAGAGGGCTTCTTCCAGCTCTGCGGTGTCTGCGCGATCAATGCGGTTCTGCTGATTCTGTTCCGTCTTTTGATGCGACGCGGCACCAAGGCACGCGACCTTGTAGAAACCTTGTATTCCTCAGTCATTTCAATCTTCACGCTGATCCTGATCGCTACGGCGATGTCCAAAATGGTCCTGTATATCGACTCCTATGGGTTGACGCAAAAGCGCGTATACGCATCTTGGCTGATGCTGGTGCTGGCGATCGCGTTCGTGCTGGTTCTGGTCTCGTCGGTGTGCAAAAAGCTCCGCCTGATTCCCGCCATTGCGCTGAGTGCGGTACTGTGCTTCGGCCTGATCGCGCTTCCCGACGTGGACGGAATGATCGCATCCTACAACGTAAACGCCTATCTTGACGGAGACCTTGGCGAGATAGACGTGGAGTCGATCGCCGCATACGGTGCATCCTCGGTGCCCGCGCTGGTGGAGCTGCGTGACACGCTGACCGCTCGTCCCACCACCCCGGAAACCGACGCCATTCTGACACACACCAATTCCGTGCTTGCCATGATCGAGTTCGAGCTTTCCGACAACCCCGACAGCTTCTTCTACTTCAACATTCCCGATGCGCGCGCACGTGCATTGCTTGAAGACTGACAAAAAGCATACCCCCGACGATCCTATCACGGAACGGTCGGGGGTATTTTCTATGCGTATCATTCTTGCGTATTCTTGGCTTCCTCTGCAACCTGTATTTCCTCTTGCGGAAGCTCAACTGTTTCCACGCGCGCGCGGACCTTCTCTTTTTTGCGGCGGTGTCCCGTCTTTACAAGTCCCTTTTTGATCTCGCGATGAAGCTCGCGGCGGCGTTCGGCATCGGTCTTGGGATCGCTCATCTCGGCAAACAAAAGCGAAAGCTCGATCTCACCGTGAAGCACGATCCGCGTGTCGGTCGGCACTTCCCATCGGTCAAGACGGTAGCGGAACAATCTGTGCGTGTCGGGAACGACCAGTGTCTCCAGCGCGTCACACCCCGCGAAGATCGAATATCCCACCCCTATACGATGCTCGGGAAGGATTGCCGTTCGCAGCGCCGTGCAATTAGCAAAGGCGTGGTCCTCGACCGTCCGTATCGAGGACGGCAGGCTGATCTCACAAAGCGACTCACACGATGTAAATGCGTATTCCTCGATCAGCTCAAGTCCGCTCGGCAGACGAACAGATGAGAGTGACAGGCACTGCCCAAACGCACGGTCTCCAATGCGCTTCACGCTATCGGGGATCACGATCTCGGTCAAGGAAAAGCATGACAAAAAACATTCATCCTCGATCGCCGTCAGCGGCGCACGGATCTCCGCCTTGGCAAGTGAAAAGCAGTATGCAAAGGCGCGCTTTCCGATCTCCTCCACCGTTTCGGGGATCACGATCTCGGTTAGTGCCTTGCAATGCGCAAACGCTAATGGGTTGATGCGAACGATATGCGGTGGAAGCGTGATTGACGAAAGGCTTTGACATGAGCAAAACGCGTTGATGCCAATATAGGTCAGATTTTCCGGTAGCTCCACCGTTTCCAGCGACGTACAGCACGAGAATAACGAGTCGCCGACAAATCGAACCTGCGGCGGTATGCGAAAGCTACGCAAAGCAGTACACTCGCACAACGCACCGCTTCCAAGATACTTCAAGCGTTCGGGCAATATCAGTTCTTCCAGCCCCACACATTTCGCAAAGGCATAGCGACCAACCGCCTCCAGCACATCGGGGAGCTTCAATTCCTTGAGCGACGCGCAGTTAAAAAACGTTCCCCTGTGGATCACGCTCAAGCCCTCGGGCAGAATGACCTCCTCAAGCGCGACACAGTCGCCAAACGCATACGCGCCAAGCTCACGCACGCTCGAAAGCTTTGCGGTGCGAAGCTCCGAGCAACCCCGAAATGCGCCCGCGCCAACCGAGATCACGGTACGCGGAAGTAGTACCGTCGTCAGTGACGCGCAATCGCGGAAGGAGTCCTCACCGATGATGCGAAGCCCCGTCGGCAAAGCAATGCTACGAAGGCTTGTACAGCCGCGAAAGGCGTTTGGTTGAATGACCGATACGTTTTTGCCAAGCGCCACACGCGTGACGTGCTGATTGCCGCGAAAAGCACTTTCGCAGACCGTGACCACCGTATCGGGGATCGTGACCTCACTGCTCTTTCCGTAGTAGCGCACAAATTCTCCGTTGCGGATCTCACTGTTGCGGAGCACGTCAGCATCGGAACTTTCAACAGGGGAGTTCTTTTGTTTATCGGTAGCTTTTGCCATGTTGGCTCCTTTCTGAAATGCGGTGATAGGAGTTGCCACTCCCCTTCCGAAAAAGGAGAGTGGCTCAAAATAAGCTTGTAAAGCCTTAGATTTTCGCGAATTATTCCTCGGTTGCCGTGTCGGGCTCGGACTTGGGCGCAGCCGCGATCTTACCGCCTACGATCCCCGCAAGCAAGGCGCCAAGGTCAATACCTGTGGATTCCTTCATACCCTCCATGATCTGGCTGGTACTGTTCATCACGTCCTTGACCACCTTGGTAGCATTTCCGTCGCCGTACATGACGATCTTATCGGTCTGAGAGAGAGGAGTAGCGGCATTCTTGACCACCTCGGGAAGTGCGGTCAGGTACATTTCAAGCACCGACGCTTCACCCATCTTCTTCTGTGCCTCTGCCTTCTTTTCGATCGCTTCTGCCTCAGCAAGACCCTTGGCACGGATACCTGCAGCCTCCTGCTCCATCATGTAGCGCAATGCCTCTGCCTCTGCCTTTTTGGCTTCGGCTTCCTGAATGGCGCGGTATTTTTGCGCCTCCGCTTCCTTTTGCTGCTTGACAAGCTCTGCCTCTGCCTGCTTTTCCATCTGATACTTGAGTGCGTCTGCCTGCTTGCGGATCTCTGCATCGAGCTGACGCTCCTTGAGCGCGATCTCCTTCTCGGCAAGCTCTGCTTCCTTTTCCTTGCGGGCAATGTCGGCGTTTGCACGGGTGATCTCAATGGTCTTACGCTGATTTTCCTGTTGGATCGAGTAGGCGGCGTCCGCCTCTGCGCGTTTGGTTTCGGAGCGCACCTTCATGTCTGCCTGCTGAACGGCAAGCTCTGCGTCTTGCTCGGCAATCTTCTTTTCCGCCTCTACGCGGACTGCGTTTGCCTCCTGCTGTGCGTTTGCCGATGCGATCGAAATATCTCTTTGCGCGTTCGCCTTGGCGATCTGTGCGTTCTTGCGGATCTGCTCGACGTTATCGATACCCATGTTTTCAATGGTTCCCGCAGCGTCCTTAAAGTTTTGAATGTTGAAGTTTACGACGTCGATACCCAGCTTTTCCATATCGGGAACGACGTTTTCGGTGATCTTTTTGGCAACACCCTGACGGTCCTGTACCATTTCCTTCAGACCGACCGAGCCGACGATCTCACGCATGTTACCCTCAAGCACCTGCGTGACCAACGCTACGAGATCCTGCTGACGGAGATTGAGCAGAGACTCGGAGGCGCGCTGAAGCAATACGGGATCAGAGGAGACCTTAACGTTGGCAACGCCATCAACCGTTACGTTGATGAACTCGTTGGTGGGTACTGCCTCGCTGGTCTTGACGTCCACCTGCATCACGCGCAGGGAGAGCTTGTCAACACGGGTAAAGAAGGGCATACGCCAGCCTGCTTTACCGATCAGAATACGCTTTTTTCCAAGACCGGTGATGATATACGCGGTGTCGGGCGGGGCTTTGAGATAGCCGCTGACGAGCAGCAGTGCGGCTGCTGCACAGAATACGAGAGCAACTGTTACGATTGGATGCATGGATAGATCCTCCTTTAAAAAAATAAAATTTTATGACCGGTTCCTTGCCACGGTTATATTATATCACACAGTCAAGTGATTGTCAATACCTTTCGATAAAATATTTCAGAAAATTTTTAGATGCAGTCAAATGATGCTTTTGCGATGCTGTCAGGCTTCAATTCCCATCTGCTGCAGCAGCTTTTTGTTGAATTCCTCGGCGGTGTTATAGCCCATACGCTTCTGGCGGTTGTTCATGGCGGCGATCTCGAGGATAATAGCAAGGTTTCGACCGGGACGCACCGGAATGGTGATGGAGGGAACCTCGATGCCGAGAATGTTGATCTTTTCCTCGTCCATGCCCATGCGGTCGTACATTTTTCCTTCCACCCAGTTTTCCAGCTGGATGACCATGTCGATGCGTTCGGTATTCTTGACGGCACCGATACCGAAAATGCGGCGGACGTCCACGATGCCGATGCCGCGAAGCTCGATGTAGTGGCGGATGATCTCGGGTGCCGAGCCGACCAGCGTTTTGTCGGATACGCGCTTGATCTCGACGGCGTCGTCGGCGATCAGACGGTGACCTCTTTTTACCAGTTCAATGGCGGTTTCACTTTTTCCGATCCCGCTGTCGCCCAAGAGAAGC
>JAZRIE010000181.1:0-3175 GCA_045645105.1 Eubacteriales bacterium
GGGGCCACCGAGACCCTGAATTTTCCACAATGTTAGCTTTTCTGTGGGGGCGGGACGATTTTTCGTGTGTTCGAGGCGGCGTATAAACGCTTATATCTATCCTAAAAACGGGTTAAAAGTTTTGAGGGGTGTCAGGGAACTTTTTCAAAAGTTCCCTGACAAAAAACTAAATCTTCCAAAAAGCCATCCAATCCTGATAGCCGTGGGACTTGGCGTATTTGCGGATAAAGGGACGCTCGCACCAGCGCTTGAAGCGGAAGAAGATGTTGGTTTTGTCCTTAATTGGGGGGACGATGAGCGCGGGGAGACCGATGTGCTTCCCTGCGTAGGCATCGGTCAGAAGCTGATCTCCGAGCATGGCGGTCTCGGCTTTCGAGACACCGAGCGTTTTCATGGCAAGGAGAAGCGTTTTCTTCTTGGGCTTGCCGCTGTCCCAAAAGGCAGTCAGTCCCAGCGTGCGGTTGAATTGCTCCACGCGCGGCCGATGATTGTTGGAGACGAGCGCGGCACGGATGCCATTTTCCTGCAAGGATGCGAACCAAGCGCGGATACGGTCGTCGGGGTCGGGCTGCTCATAAGGCGCCAAGGTGTTGTCGATGTCGATCAGAAGCGCGCGCACGCCGATCGATTGCAAAAAGGCGGGCGTGATCTCGTAGTAGTGACCGAACATGTAGGTGGGAGTGAGATGATCCTTCATAGTATGTCCTTTATTTTGCGTTGTAGTATTTTTCCAGAATACGTGCCGCGGTGAGCGACGAGTAGCTACCCGCATAGCCCTGTTCGAGGACCACGGAGATCACGATCTCGGGGTCATCATAGGGAGCGGCGCAGACGAACAGCGCGTTGTCACAGCCCGAGCTGTTTTGCGCAGTACCCGTTTTTCCGCCTACCGTGACCGGAATACTCGACATATTGTTGCGCACGACGGCGTTGTTTTCAACGACCTCACGCATACCCTCAAACACGGTCGCAAGCACCTCGTTTGAAAGCGGCACCTGAGAGAGCAGGGTGTCGGGCGACTGCGTATAGGTGTAGAGAGGCTCGTCCGCGCCAAAGGCGTAAACGCTGTCCAAAAGATGCGCCGCGTAGCGGTTGCCGCCCCCCACCAGCGTGGAGAGGTAGCAGGCAAGCTGAAGCGGAGAGGCTTGGTTGTCCGCCTGACCGATCGCGGCTTGCACGGTCATGCCCTCGGTCCAGATCTCACCGTGGATCTGCTGACGGTAGTCGGGTCCTGCCAGAATGCCCGTAGCACCGCCAAGCTCAATGCCCGTCGATTCTCCAAAGCCGAATGCACGCATATACTCGTTGAGTCGGTCGATGCCGAGACGGTAGCCCATTTCGTAGAAAAAGACGTTGCACGAGTCGGCAATCGCCTCAACGACGTTGATCGCACTGTGATCGTGCGGGTAGGTGGAGCATTTGGGGCGGTATGAACCGAAGCGGTCGTAAGCTCCGGCGCAAGTGATGCGCGAGGCGGCTTCGATTTTTTCTTCCATCAGCGCGGCAGTCGCCACGCCAAGCTTGTAGGTCGATCCCGGCTCGTACAGTCCGCCCAGCGCACGGTTGAGCAACGGCTTTGCGGCGTCGATTGCAAGATCATTATAGTTGAGATTGTAGGTGGTAAGGTCGTAGGTGGGATAGGAGGCAATGGCAAGCACCGAAAAGGTATCGGGATCCATTACCACCGTAGCACCCGCATGACAGTTTGCACCGTAGGAGATCACGCCGCCCGAATGATCGACCACGTAAGCCACGTTTTCGGCGAGTCCGTCCTCAGCGGCAACCTGCAGACCAATATCAATGGTCAGATATACGTCGTTGCCCGCGATCGGCGGGATAAGCACCTCGGTGCGAAGGATATTCCCCTGCGCGTCCTCCTCGATCAGGAGCTTGCCGTCGCTTCCGTGCAGGTATTCCTCAAAGGCGTACTCGCATCCCGTTTTGCCCACGATGGCATTCATCTGATAGCCTTGCTCGTTGTAGTATTTCCATTCCTCGGAGTAGATCGGACCGACCGTGCCGAGAATGTGAGAGGCGTAGCCGGGGAATTTGTAGACGCGCTCAACGTTGACGGTAAAAGCGACACCGCCAAGATTTAGCTCCTTGATGTATGTCATGAGCGGGAGCGAGACCTCGCCTGCAAAGGCGTAGTCGTTTGCTACTCCGAAGCGGCGGGCGTCCATGTCGTAGCGAAGACGAATGAGTTGATCGATCTGGTCGTCGTCGTAGACCCGCTTGCCGTCAGAGCCGGTTGCAAGCAGGGCGTAGGTCTCCACGTAATAGCCGATCACGTCGTCAACGTCCGAGTCGGCTTTCAGCCCAACGTCGCCAAGGACGCGGCGCAGGCGGAAATAGGGGATCGAATCGGCATCGGCGGCTTCCTCGGAGAGCGAGTAGTAGGGGTACGCGCCGTCGAAGGGAAAGTACTTTTGCTCGTGCTTGGAAATGTCTCCCGATTGACGCAGTGCTTCAAGGATCGAGAGAAGCGTATCGTTTTCGGTGCGCACGTCCATGGCGGAAAAGGCTCCGTAGACCAAGGCGAGATCATAGGTATAGCGATTGGAGACCAATGCCGTGCCGTTGCGGTCGTAGATCTCGCCGCGCACCGCTTGAATGGTGACCGTGCGCGTGGTGGTTTCTCCCGAGTAGCGGTCGTCCCTGCCCGAGATCTGGATATAGAACAGCCGACCGAGATAGATCACGCACGCCAGACAAAACACCACGGCGACCGTCATAAATCGCCAAAGGTGCGTTCGTTTGCTCGTCATTCGGTTCTCCTTTCTGCATTATTTATAAGATATGGGGATTACCCCAAGAACATCCAAACGATCAGGATCGCCAGAAGCCAGACTGCGGGGTTGAGAAGAACGACGCGAAGGGCATCGTTTCCGGAAAGCGTGATCTGTGCCTTTTCAAAACGTATCTTTTTCCAAAGCAGTACCAAGGCGATCGGCGTCGTCACCACGCAGGCGGCAAGGAACAGAAAATAGAGTAGCATCATGGTCACGCAGGCGGGATTCTCGATCATTGCGAGAAGCGGATCAGTCGCTTCCATCACGGGGGTGAGAAGCTTTGACATTTCGGTGGCGTAGACACCGCCGACCATATTGACCGCCATGTGAAGTCCGATCGTGTAACGAAGCTTGCCCGTGCGCAGATAGATATAGCCAAAGAC
>JAZRIE010000182.1:0-4143 GCA_045645105.1 Eubacteriales bacterium
CCTTCATTTTTGCAGGTCCCACCGGTGTCGGAAAGACCGAGCTTGTCAAAAAGCTGGCATCGGAGCTGTTCCATTCTCCCGAAACGTTGATTCGCCTTGATATGTCGGAGTTTATGGAAAAGCATTCGGTCTCGCGCATCATCGGAGCGCCTCCCGGATACGTCGGCTACGACGAGGCAGGGCAGCTCACCGAAAAGATCCGCCGCCGTCCTTATTCGATCGTCCTCTTTGACGAGATCGAAAAGGCGCATCCCGACGTGTTGAACATTCTGTTGCAGATACTCGACGACGGGCGTATCACCGACGCACGCGGAAAGACCGTCAATTTTGAAAATACCGTCATTGTCATGACCACAAACGCAGGCTCGGACCGCACGGCGTCAACCGCAGGATTTCTGTTTGGAGAGAGCGAGACGGGAGCCGACGCAAAGACACAAAAGGCACTTGAGAGCTTCCTGCGACCCGAGTTTATCAACCGCGTGGACGAGATCATTACCTTCCGTTCGCTCGACGAAAAGGACTTTGAGCGCATCGCGGCGATCATGCTCGACGAGCTGAAGATCGCGCTTGCCGAAAAGAATATCAAGCTGTCTTATACCGAGGCGGCGACTGCATTGATCGCAGAAAAATCCTTCTCGCGCAAGTTCGGCGCGCGCAATATGCGTCGGTATATCCAAAAAGAGGTCGAGGATCGCTTGGCGGGAATGATCATTGCCGATTACCGCAGATTCTATTCGTTCGTCAAGATCGACGCAGACGGTGGGAATATCGTCATTCATTGTCTGTAAAATCAAGGCAATCGCCGTGAATAATGCGGGGATACCTTAAAAGGGCAGGGAAGTTTTTTTTGACGGACAGCCAAGAAAACAAGCCGCGCCGCATATACTGAAACCAGAGATGCTTGAAGCAAAGGAGTTTTGGATATGCGGCGTTGCAGTACCGCCGATTTGCGGCGACTTGAGATTGTGAACCTATGTGACGGATCGCGACTGGGCTATGCGTGTGATTTTGAATTTGACTGCGAGGACGCAAGGATCCTTGCCTTGGTGATCGGTGGCGGCGGTGGCTTTTTCGGCTTTGGAAAGGACGACGACCTGATCATTCCTTGGCGTTGCATCGAATGTATCGGCGAGGACACGATCCTGGTCAAGCTGACACAGCAGGAGCTTGCCTCATGCGCGTGCGCCTGCACGGGGAAAAGAAATCGAAGGTTTCACTTCTGAAAGGAACAAAGTGAAACATCAGAAATAAGAACCCTTCTTGCAACAAAATTTTGTATAATTGAAGAAATGCTACAGTGCTTGCAACCGTTGCTTGCCATAACAATAAAATCAGGCGTGAAAACGAGCTGCCAACTGAATCGTCATACATTTTTATGTTTATGATCGCTTTATCGATAAATAATTCCTTAAGACGAAGGGGTCCTTGATCTGAAGGCAATACCATGGCTGACAACATATCGCAGATCCTTTTCGCGCCTCGTTGCACCAATCCACCTCAGACAGGGTTGACTATGCAAAAAGGACGGCGGATGACAACAAGCGTTCTTCATTTATATTGTCGATCATCAAAGACAGACTCACGCAACAAGAATACAGATGAAGTTTTTTATTCCACATGATATGATGATATAAATAAAAAGCAAAAATCAAATACCGTCCTCGGCAAGCATCATGTTGAAATAAATTGTAATTGATCCGCCCAATATCGTCTCCGCTGAACGACTGACTACAAACGCAAAAAGCTTCAACAAGAATTCCAATAACCGCCATCCGTCCCACAATGCTCAAACGCATACGTTCTCGTTTCTTTCACTGCCCAATAATACAAAAGTTTCATTTTGTATAGTTGTGGATATCAAGATTATTGGACGCGCGTTGATACGTCCACTTCTTGCCTATCATTATACAGCATCATTTTCCGTTTGTCAAGAGATTTTCCAAAATTTCTTGACTTTTTTCTATGACGGCTTGTTTTTCGGCACTTTCGGCACGTTCTGCTTGCTCCTGCGCTTGCTTGATACGGCTATCAAGATTTTGTACCTCTTTTTTGGGCAAACGCAGTATATCAAGTTTTTGGAGTGTTTCATGATATTGGTTTTCACCGATCGGTACATAGTCATACCTTGGCGCGTAACAATGGGTATCATACCTTCTGAACCAAGGCATAATACCGATCAGAGTCGTCATATTATCCTCGGTATCTTGCTCCTCTATAGTTTTGATCTCTTCCGATACGGAGATATTACGGACTTTGACAGTATAGAACAGCCCGAACCATTTACGAAAGCCCATAAGATTATAGACCGTATTGAGTCTGCGACGGACTTGAAGAACGATATTTTCGGAGCATTGATCATTGCAGACGATAAATCCGTTTTTTGTATAATGCCTATAGAAACGGATGAATTCGTCGAATACATCGGCATTTTTTGCCTTGAAATCGAACTGCGAACAAAACGAACCGATCTCATCGATGAAGCAGACCGAGCCTTGCACAAGCTTTTCTTGCAAAAGCAAATGCTTTTCGGTAAGGATCGTGGCGTTTTCTTTTCGGCTAACGCGAACCGGAATCGATGAATACAGAAGAGGGCGAGGGAGCTTCTCCCCCTTCTTACGGAACAGATTTTTCCATGCTACTTCCCTTCTCTTTCGGTTAAGAAGCTTTATTGACATAGAAACGGATAGGAACGATTTTCCCGAACCGAGACCACCCGTAAACGCCACTACTGTATCGTAGGTATTCAAACTGTAGGACTTGAAGATTTTCCATAGGATGAATATCCCTATCGCTATCAAAATTACCTCAAACATCACCACTGCCCCCTCGGTACTGTATTATTCCACGGAAGAAGGTATTTTGCATTATCAAAAACGGAAACGATCATATCGCAGAACCACAATATCGTATCCCAACAACGTCTCAAAAAGTCTACAACATCATTACAAAAGCCGACAACTTTTTCGAAAAAAGTTGTTCGTTCCGTATCCAGAGTGCCACCACCGCCACTTTCTCCACCTGCGCTTGCATACGTATCGACCGCATAACTATCCGAAGTCCATATATACGTTAAGTCCTCGATCGTCGGCATATCGTCCAAGTTGGTCAAATTTGTTATCATTGCTTCAACAGAAAAACGTTCGTTCTCGCCATATGTGATCACGCAACAAACGAACACGATCGCCATAAAGAAACAAAGTGCCTTTTTCACAGTAACCACCTATCCTTCCATTTGCACTTATGCATCAGGCAAAGAATACCTTTGAACGGCAGATATACAAGAAAGTATATCACGCAAGCACCGAGGACAATCCAAAACGCGTCTCGCACTCTTTCAAGCGCATACGGCGTTATATCACCGAACAACGGCAAAAGCTTCTCTTCAATAAAATTCCACAATGGCATAATATCACCCCTTACTAAATTTTATGATCACCGCTATAATGACAGAGACCACACCGAGCGTCAAGATCACCTTTACAGTACTTGCCAAGTTGATACCGAACAACTCAAAATCAAGCATACCGTCAATCAGTCGAACCGGAGCGTCGAAGATCGCAAAGACCATATCTTTTATACCACCCGAAGTCTCGACACCTTCCTCGACACCGTCCGAATGCCCCGATCCATATCCTTCATCATATCCGTCGACTTTACCGCTTGCATAACCGTGATCATGTCCTTGAGTATAACCGTTATATTCTCCAGTATAATAACCCTCCTCATAACCTTCGGTTTTTCCTTCGGCATATCCTAAATCAAAACCGACGTCTACCCCACTCTGATAACCGTTTCCATATGCATTCTGCGCTCCGTCCTCATAGCCGTCGCTATATCCCACACTCAACCCCTCGTTATATCCTTGCTCATACTGCGAGGGGCTTGTAGTTTGAAAATGCCCAAAAAACGAAAAGGGACTGTAATAAGAGTCGGAAACTTGCGCACCGTGAACCGACACGCCTGCAAGCCATTCATGACGAACATAAAAATTTATATCGAAAGTATTCGAGCCTTCCCAATAAATCGTGGTACCGTCCGCATATGAAACATAGAGCATATTGTAATCGTCGGTCTCCAATTCCGTGCCACGTCTTACAATCGTAAACAGATACTGATCGTCGGCATATACCGAACAACTTGTAT
>JAZRIE010000183.1:0-2921 GCA_045645105.1 Eubacteriales bacterium
CGCGTTGCAGGTCATGAGCGACACGGCGATACAGTGTGTGAGCTGAGAGAGAAACGCGATCATTTCGTCGTGCTCCTCGGGAGAAAGCTCGGTGATGCGGGCAAAGCCCAACAGACGCCCAAGCTCGCGGCAGACCGCGATCGCCTCGGGGGTGTTTTTTTCGGTGGGAGTGACGATATAATTCGCGCCCAGAAAGACCTTATCATCGCTATACTCGACGCCGCTCCGCTCGCGCCCCGCCATGGGGTGAGCGGCGATAAACTCAACGTCCTCGCGAAGCATGCCCTGCACGGTCTCGACAACACTTCCCTTCACGCCCGTGACGTCGGTGATGATCGCACCCGATTTAAAATAGGCTTGGTATCGTTCAATCCACTCAATAAAGGTATGTGGATAGAGCGCGAAAACGACGAGGTCGGCAGATCCGACGAGCGCGGGATCGACGTGGGTAGTTCCCGACGCGATCATACCGTGAGATAGCGCGTAATCGACAGTTGATTGCTCAAGCGTGATACAATGAACGGTATAGCCCTGCTTGGTAAGGGCTTGGGCGTATCCGCCGCCGATGACGCCAAGTCCCACGATCAATATATTGGTATCCTTGGTTAACATCATAATGGATTCTCTTTTCTTAGGGGATTATAGACGTGTGAGTCGATCGTTCGTCTCGACACTGACGCCGAGCGCTTCGATCCTTTCAAAGAAATCGGGAAAGCTTTTACTGATTGCTTCCGCTCCCTCGATCTCACCACCCGTCAGGCTGCAAAGCACTGCCATCGACATGACGATACGGTGGTCGTTGTGTCCGTAAAGCGGCTCGCTCGGCGCATGGAACGCCGTCGGTCTTACCGTTACGGTGTCGTCGCCGACGGTCAGCTCGGTTCCGAATTTTTTCAGCTCGGTCTCCATGGCAAGCACGCGGTCGCTCTCCTTGATGCGAAGCCGCCGCGTCCCCGTAAAGGTCGCGCCGCGCCCCGCCGCCGCCAAGGCAAACAGGATAGGACCGAGATCGGGACAATCTCCGATATCCAAGGTGGGCGTGCCACCTGAAAGCGCCTCAAAATACTGCCGATACACGCGGTCTCCCTGCAAGGAATTTTCACAAAGCCCCGTGACGGTAACGCTTCCGCCGACGAAATTGAAGGCGTCGAGAAACGCCGCGTTGGAATAGTCGCCCTCGACGAGCGTGTCATGCGCGCGGTAGGTCTGCCCACCATCGATGCGCAGAGTCAGGTCGTCGATCCATTCGGCAAGAACGCCAAACTCGGCAAGTGCTTGTCGCGTCAGCGCGAGATAAGAGCGGCTCTCGATGGGCGGTGTGATGCGAATAACGCTCTCCCCCTCGGTCAGCGGCAACGCAAGCATCAGTCCGCTGATAAACTGACTGCTGATATTCCCCGCCACGCGGTATTCGCCCGACGGCAAACCGCCCTTGACGGTGATCCCACAGCCGTTTGCCGAAAAGTTCATGCCCTTATCGCGGCAGATCTCTTGGTAAATATTCAGGGGACGGCGCGCAAGCGACGGTGCTATGCGGAAGGTGGTCTCGTTGCCCGAAAGCAGTGCTACGGGGATCAGGAACCGCAGAGTACTGCCGCTCTCGCGCGGAAGAAGCGGGGCTTTGGGAGCGGACTTACGCGGGTCGAAGCCGCGCACGCGCACCGCGTTGCCCTCTCGGATATACGATGCGCCGAGTGCCGAAAGGCAGTCCAGCGTTGCCCCCATATCCTCGGAATACGAGATCCCTTCCACAAGACTCTCGCCCTCGGACAGTGCCGCAGAGATCAGAAGCCTGTGCGCCATGCTCTTGGACGGCGGTGCGACCACACGTCCCTCGGCACGGCTTGGGGTTATCCGCACGCGCATCAGTCCCTCTCCCCCTTTTGGGAGCGCAGAAGCTCGACCGCTTGGAAGTAGCCGTCAATGCCCTGCCCCGAGATAGTCGCCACGCAAGCGGCACGGATATAACTGATCTGTCGGAAGTCCTCGCGCTCCTCGATCTTGGAGATATGCACCTCGACGGTTGGAAGCATGGTGGACTTGACCGCGTCGAGCAACGCCACGCTCGTGTGCGTGTACGCGCCGGGGTTGATGACGATGCCGTCAGCGCCCTCAAAATAGGCTTCCTGAATCCAATCCACAAGGTCGCCCTCGTGATTGGACTGACGGCATACCGCCTCGATATTCCGTTCCCTGCAATAGGTCTCGAGCCGTTCGGTCAGCTCGCGGTAGGTGACCGTTCCGTAATGCGACGGCTCACGAATGCCCAGCATATTCAGATTTGGTCCGTTGAGTATATAAAGCTTCATGTTGCGAAAAACTCCTTTTCGATCTCTCTTGCCACCCATTCGGCGTCGCCCGACACCGCCACGCGCACGTCTGCCGCCGCGCAGTATCGTGGGAAGCGTTCGCGGTATCGCGCCTCGATCGCCTCACGCGAGGACGACAGCGGACGGTCGTCCGTGGGGATCAGATCCTCTGTTGGACGGTCGAGAAAATAGAGTCTGCCGTTGCGTCGAAGGGCGTTCAGGTTTTCGTCCCGCAGGATCGCGCCGCCGCCCGTGGCGATCACAAGCGCGTTGCTCTGCGACACCTGCTCGCGTATCACGCGACTTTCAAGGTTGCGAAAGCCACTCTCGCCGACCTCGGAAAAGATCTCGGGGATCGACTTGCCCGCCGCGGTGACGATGCGGTCGTCGGTATCGACAAATGTACGACCCGTGTGATCGGCAAGAATCCTTCCCACGGTGCTTTTTCCCGACGACGGCATGCCGATCAGCACGATGTTTTCTTTTTTTCGTAAAATTCCTTGATATACGCGCTCGACAGTCTCCCTCGGATAGACGGTATCGAGGAACAGCTCGGACGCGCGGACTGCCTGCGCCACCAGCATATAGAGTCCGCCCTCGGCGGCGATCCCG
>JAZRIE010000184.1:0-5140 GCA_045645105.1 Eubacteriales bacterium
GCTTTTCGACGGTCAGCGTCAAGGTATGCGGCGCGGTTTTGACGGGAGCGGCTTGCACGCGCAGCTCCCGCATGCGCAAAAAGCCACCCACGATGCAAAGCAAAAGCAGAAAGGTCAGAAAAAGATCCAGAATACTGCCTCTCCGTTCCGTCATTCGTTCCCCCTCCTTTCCACCGCGATCACCTCGCAGCCGCCCGCAAAAAGCGCGCCGATGCGAAAATCCCCCGCGCGTCCTGCGGCAATGCGAATATTTCCCACGCGCAAGCCGTCGCCCGTCCTCACGGTCGCCCACGCGCGGACACGCACGAGCAGATCCACGCGATCGGGAGTTTCCGTCATCACGATCTCACCGTCGCGCGCCGCGGCGGTTCTGTGCGGTCGTACCGTCACGTCGGTCACGCGACCGAGCGTTACCGTTCCCGTCTCGTTGGTCACAACAGCCCCTTTGGGGATCAGATCGGCAAAGTCGCCGTTTTCCGACTGCGCGACGTCAACCGACGAAACGCAGACAGTATAAAAGATCTCCACGGTCGGCGCGTCTGCCTGCCCTCTCCTTCGGATCAAATAAGACCCAAGCAGGACCGCCGCCAAAAGCACCGCTAAAAGAAGCCAATCGACGGGGCGCAAGCCACGCCGCGTACTGTTTTCGTCGCGCGTTTTTCTCCTCATTTCGCACCCTCCTCGCACTCGGATACGGGAAGCGTCGTCAATGCGCCCACCGCAAAAAACAGGCTCATCAGCCCCATATGATACCACACGTAGTCGAAAAAGCCCATCACAAGCACCCCGACCAGTGCCGTCGCACCACCAAGCATCTGCGCACGCGCCCTGCCGTGCAGAACCTTCATGCCATGTGCGACACAAAGCAACAGAAGCAGCAGAAGCCACAAAAATACGGTCAGTCCGCCCATGCCAAGCTCGACGGTGATCTGAAGCCACAGCTGGTGCGCGTGCATGACACGCTCGGTACCGCTGACCGCATAGCGCGGAAACACGGCATAAAACGCCTCGCTTCCCACGCCGATCCCCCATGCGTGCTCCCGTATCATGCGAAGCACGCCGCGCCAGGTATAAAGTCGATAGCGGATCGACGACTCGGAAAAGCTTCCGATGCTGACAAACCGATTGACGATATTATGTGGCAAATAAGGCGACAGAAACCCAAGCGGCACCAGCGAGAGTGCAACGCACCCTGCCGACCGTCGGCTGAAGGATAGCAAAAACAGAAGCGTTGCCGCCACGATCCCTAGCCACGCGCCGCGCGACCACGTTAGAATCAGACAACCCACCCCCGCAATGAAGCCGAGCAGGTTGAGGGCGCGTGCGGTGTGGGGATTCGATCCGTCCGCCGCACCGCCGAGAAACAACGGCACGGTGCAAAGCAGATAGACTGCCAGCACGTTGGGATTTCCAAAGCCTGCACAAACGCGTCCGCCAATGTCGGAAAAGCGTGAGACGTCCACCCATTTGAGGGTCAGATCGGTCAAAAAATACTCGCAGATCCCCCACACCGACGTGATCGCCGCGCCAAGCTTGATCGCAGTGATCCCACGTGCGCGCCATTTGCGGTCGGAGAAAAGTCCGCGCACGGGAAACCAGATCGAGATCAGGCAAAACGCCGACACGCCCTTGATCAGAGATGCCGTCCCCCCACGGCTGACCGCACCGCCGACGAGAAATGCAAGCGCGAACAAAAGCACGGACATGTCGATCGCGCCAAAGCGCAGGACACGCCGCCCTCGCAAAGCCTTTGTCAGCCACGTGACGAGGCAAAGAAGCGCGCCGACGGTAGCCGCCGCCGTGGCGTGTTGACTCCACGCCAAAAACGGAAGTGAAAGGAGAAAGGTCGTGAGAGTAAGCTCGGGAACTGCAAAAAACAGCCACAAGGAAAGGAAAATGACCGCGAGCAAAGCCATTCGCGCAACCGAAAGATAGGTCGTGCAAATGCTCGCAAAAAACGCGAGAAGCAACGCCCACCAAAGGTGTTCCCTGCCGCGGTCGCGCATGCCGAGGCGTTCCTCACCAATGCCGCAAAAGCCGATCAGAAGCCACGAAAGAACCACGCTGTGTCGGATGCCGAAGGAAAGCGACCGATTGGACAGAAGAAGCGGTACCGAGGCGACGCAAAGAATGAGGGCGGCGTAAAGAGACACACTTCCACGGAAGGTCTCAACACCCACCAAGCGGATCGCCGCCGCAAACGAGCCGAACAGCACAAAAAAGCACCCATAGCTACCGATCGAGGCTTCAAGAAGCGCGACCGTAAGCTTTGAAAGCACTCGTAAAAAAAGACTTTCCTCGACCGCACGCATCCACGCGCGACGAAAACGGTACTGCCATGCGTCACGATCGGTCTCATTGTCGCTCAAAAAGGAGAGCCGACCGCCGCGAAAACCTTGCTCGATACGTGGGTACGCGTCGCCGATCGTCTGTAAAATCCGACTTTTGGCAAACGCGTTGCGCACGTACCCCGCCGCTTCCTCGGCGGCGCGCAGGATTCTGCTATGCCGAACGATTCGCATCAAAAAACTCCCCCACATTCCCCCTTTCGGGTAGTATGTAGAGGAGTATTCAAACAAAATCGAAGCCAACGGCGTTAGCCGAGTGAAAGTCGTTAGTTGGTCTTCATTAGCCGTCTTTTTCCAAGAGATCGGGGCGCAGCTTTTGCGTCATTTCAAGTGCCTGCTCGTCGCGCCAACGGTCTATATTCGCGTGGTGTCCCGAGATCAGCACGTCGGGAACCTTTACCCCGTGATATTCATAAGGTCTCGTGTATTGCGGATATTCGAGAAGCCCCGAGGAAATGCTCTCCTTTTCGTAGCACTCTGCGTCCGATAGCACACCGTCCAAAAGTCGTGCCACACAGTCGGTCAGAATACACGCGGGGATCTCGCCGCCCGTCAGCACGAAATCACCGATCGAGATCTCCTCGTCCACGATCTCGTCCACAATGCGACGGTCCACACCCTCATAATGACCGCACAAAAGGATCAGATTCTCGTAATTTTCGGCAAGCTCTGCCGCCTTTGCCTGATTTAACACCTTGCCCGTGGGGGAAAGATAGATCACGCGGCGGCGTTCCGTGGCAAAGCCCTCTCGCTCCTGCTCGGCAAGAATGGCTTGGTAGCAATTGTAGATGGGCGGTGCCATCATCAGCATTCCCTTGCCCCCACCGTAGGGCGTGTCGTCCACGCGGCGGTGCTTGTCCTCGGTGTAGTCGCGGATATTATGCGTGCGCACCGTGATCGCGCCGCTTTTTTGCGCCCGACCGATAATGCTCTCGCCAAGCACCGTGTCCACAAGCTGTGGGAACAGCGTCATAATGTCAAATCGCATCATACGTTCTCCGCTCCCCCATCAAGCAGTCCCGGGATCGGACGGATATATACCGCGTCGTCCTCGTCCACACGCACCACAAATTCGGGCACGTTCGGCACCATATGGTCTCCGGTCTCGGTACGGACGATATAAAGATCGCGCGCCCCCGCCGTGTTGACGTCCTTGAGCGTGCCGATCACCTCGCCGCTGTCGGCATCCTTGACGGGAAGCCCCAACAGATCGACGATAAAATGGTCGCCCTCGCCAAGAGGAAGCGACGCGCGATCGGCGTATACCAAGCGGTTGCGAAGCGCATTTGCCGCGTCCTCGGTCTCCACGCCCTCAAGATCCATCAGCACGAACTGACGAAATACCGACGCGCGCAAAACGCGGACGGGACGGTATCTGCCGTCGCTCTCCATGAGAAACACGGTATCGAGATCCGCCAACACGTCGGGCGAATCACAGCGCGATTCGAGCTTGACAGTCCCGCGAAAGCCGTGTGTATTGATAATTTTTCCGCACTCCAGATATGCTTGCTTCATCGTAAATTCCTTCCGTCGAAAAATCTTCCCTTACAGTATAACACAAACGCGCAAAAAAAGCAAGGAGATTGCGCTTTTTTATCGGAATTTTTGAAAAAGTCAAAAAAAATATTGCTTTGCTAAAAATATTTACAATTTGTGCCTTGTTTATCCGCGGAAAATTGATTACAATAAGGATATTACGTGAAATGGAGGAAAAATCATGGATTCACTGTTACCAATCGGTATGCTGGTGGTTATGTTCGTTGCCTTCTATTTCTTCGGCATTCGTCCGCAGAAAAAGCAGGAAAGAGAAACCAACGCAATGCGCAACGCGCTGACCGTTGGCGATGAGATCACCACCATTGGCGGCATCATCGGCAAGATCGTAAGCATTAAGGACGAGACCTGCGTGATCGAGTCGGCACACGACAAGACCAAGATCCGTATTCTCAAGACCGCAGTCAGCCGTGTAGACGTAAAGGCTGAGGACGCTGAGAATTAATCAAGAAACGGTATAAAGAAGCCTTCTTGTGAATATGCTTTAGCAAGCATTTCACACGGAGGTTTTCTTTTTATGAACCGAAACGCAAAGCATTACGCAAAAAACGCAAGACCCGTACATCGCAAAGCGCAAAGGAGTCAGCCCGAGGAGGACTCGGCAGCCCTTTGGGTCAAGCATCTGACCAAAAGCCTTTTGATCACACTTGCCGCCTCGCTGATCCTGATGCTGGGCGGCTCGCTGATCGCCTATTTCACGCCCGACCCAAACGCGATCGTGCATCCCATATCCCTTGCTTGCGCGTCTCTCACGGCTCTGATCGGCGGCTTTTCTGCCGTGCGCATCCATAAGCGGTCTGCCCTGCTCTGCGGACTTCTCAACGGTTCCCTTGCCACCGCCCTGATGATGCTGCTCTCACTCTTTTTTAAAAATTACGCGTCGGGATATTCGGCAGGGATCTCCGCCGTACTTCATGCGGCGTTTATCCTGTGCTCGGTCGCAGGCGCATTTTTGGGGTTGCCCAAAGGAATGAAACGGAGATAATAAAAGAGAATTTCGAAAAAGTGCGCCAACATAGATATAAATATCATAAAGCATGACGGATTTTTCCGTCATCCAGCTTGCTGACAAAGGTTTTAGCACTGTCAAAATGACGAAAGTTTTGATCAAACTTTTTCAAAAGTTTGCGCGGTGGAGGCTGCGGAAGCCTCCTCGCCCTCCGCAGAGGGCGAAATTCCCCTTTCGGCGTTTTCTTTTGTAAACTTTTCTTTTGCGCCTGCGGTGTCAAAAGAAAAGT
>JAZRIE010000185.1:0-3583 GCA_045645105.1 Eubacteriales bacterium
GAACCGAAGCAATGCGCGATGCGTGGGGCGGCAGTCCTGCATGGAGCACACGGTGGAAGGCGTTGTACGGCGGCGCGTATTTTTTGAAAACGAGCTACATAGACTGTTATCAATCAACGGTGTATCTGCAAAAATTCAACGTGGACAGCCGTGCCAAGACCAATTTTACAAAGCAATATATGACGGCGGTCTTTGGTGCAATGAGCGAGGGACGTGCGCTATATCAGTCATTTGCGGCGCTTGACGCGCTCGACGCTCCCGCAAGTTTTCTGATCCCCGTCTATGGCAACATGCCCACGTCTCCATCTGCTGACCCTGCGAACGGTCGCGTAAAAAACCTCGCGCAGGCGACCAATCGCTACGACTATCGCGCCGATCTGACCGAACCGCAGCAATGGACTGCGAAAAACGGTGCGGTCTATATCACCGAGGAGGTCTACCCCGCATCGACGCTCAAGCTGGAGGGTGCGATCTCGCACGATTACGAGATCGAAGGTCTTGAATACGCGTGGGACGGCGGCGAATGGCAAACCGCGAGCGAGGGTGATCGCATGAAGCTCTCTCTTTTCATTCACTTTCCCGAGAACACCTCGCATATACTGACAGTACGGGGAAAGGCATCCTATAGCATCACGCGGAGCGGCTCGTCGCAGACCATTCACTCCTACGTTCTGTACGCGGTGATCTACGTCAATGTCCTTCCGCAGACCGGTGTCACGCTCTCCTATGAGGTTGGAAATTCTATCACCGAGCGCGAGCTTTACGCAGGCTCGACCGTCACGCTCCCCGAATGTGACGCCGCGGATTTTGCGGGATGGTATGGCTCGGACGGAAGCTTTTTGCCGTCGGGGGCTGACCTTGTGATCGAAACCGATATGACCTTTTCAGCCGTTTTTTTGGAGCTTCAGGAGCTGTCGGGTGCATCCCTTGACCTCTCCGACGACTCCCCCGCCCTTTGTTTTTCGGCGGTCCTGAATAAAAAGTCCTACAATCAGCTGACCGCACACGGCACGGACACCCTTTTATTGACGGCAACACTTTCGGACGGTGAGGTCGATACCGTCACCGACAACCTTCAAACCCATGAGATCACGGCAAACGGAAAGGAATGGGTATGTCTGACACTATCGACGCCACCGATCTCGAGCGATGACCTTGACACGTCCTATCACACCACCTTTTACGCCGCCCTACAATACACAAACGGTGAAAGTGCTACGCTAACCTCAACCTCGTCGAGCAACGCACGCTCTGCCAAGGCGGTCGCGCAAGCAGCCCTTGCGGACACGAGCGCAGGCTATTCCGTCGAAATGCTCTCACGCCTGCGCGCGATCCTCGGCAACGAATGATTTTGGAAAGGAACCCCTTTTTTATGAAAACTCTTGGCTATTATAACGGAACGATCGACGAGCTTGATCAGATCCGCGTCCCCATGCTTGACAGAGCCTGCTATTTTGGTGACGGCGTGTACGACGTAGCCTACAGTCGCAACCGCCACATTTACGCATTGGAAGAACACGTGGAGCGTTTTTTCAAGAGTGCCGCACTGTTGAAGATCAAGCCAACGCTCTCGCAATCCGAGCTTTGCAAGCTTCTTTGCGAGCTGGTGCAAAAGACCGATTCGGGAGATCTGTGGGTCTACTTTCAGCTCTCTCGCGGAACGGGACTGCGCAATCACGCATTTTTGGAGTCGGATATTCCGTCCAATCTCTGGATCATGCTGAAGCCCGCCGAGATCCGCGATACATACCGGCCCATGCGTTGCATCACGCGAGAGGACACGCGCTTTTATCATTGCAACATCAAAACCCTCAACCTGCTCCCCAACGTGCTGGCAACGCAAGCAACGGTTGAGGCAGGGGTTGACGAATGTATCCTGCACCGCGGCGAGACGGTTACCGAGTGCGCACATTCCAATCTTTCGATCCTCACGGACGGACGACTGATCACACACCCTGCCAATAATCTGATCATTGCGGGGACGGGACGCGCGCATCTGATGGCAGCCTGCCGCGACTTTGGGATCCCGATCGAGGAGCGCCCCTATACGCTGACCGAAATGATGAACGCCGACGAGGTTCTGATCACATCCGCCTCGGCACTTTGCATGCGCGTGATCGAGATCGACGGAAAGACGGTGGGCGGCAAGGCTGCCTACACCGTAAAGCAATTGCAGGACGCTTTGCTGAAGGATTTTATTGAGAAAACGAATTGAGAACGATAAAAGACCCGCGATTTTTCGATCGCGGGTCTCTGGCTACTGACAAACCCTATTATAAAAACAAACGTTCGTTAAATAACACAAAGTTGTTAGCCGCTTTTTCTTTGCAAGAAGGAGGCGCAAAGAAAAAGCTAACAAAAAGAAACGCCGCAAGGGGAATTTCGCCCTCTGCGGAGGGCGAGGAGGCTTCCGCAGCCTCCACCGCGCCGCCTTTTGAAAAAGGCGGGCGAAAACTTTTCTTCATTTTGACAGTGCTAATACCTTTGTCAGCAGGCTGAGACCCGCGATCATGCATCGCGGGTCTTTCTCTTTATTTACATTCATAAATCGTCACGGAGATCAGATCTCCTTCTTTTGTGTCCTTCCCAAGCTTCCACAAGCGTCCTTGGGGATAGGCTTTGGCAATGCTCCGCAAGGCATCGTCGGAAATTCCGTCGCGAACCGCAAAGCGGATCTCAAAAGCATGCGCGCACGATTGCCATTCAAAAAATGCTTGGCAGGTGTCGGGGGCTTTTCCCGTCCAGATCAGGCACGGAAGCCCCACGTGTCGCTCGGCGTAACCGAGCAAATTCAAAGCATCCTTGCCGCAAAAGGCGGTGTCGATCCACAACCAGAGGTCACGCTTCTGCAATTCGACCGCAAGAAATCGAAGGACCTGCGCCGTGAGCATGGGCGAGGCTTCCCCGCTTTTCAGCAACTGCTCCACGCGATAAAGATTGGGAATCTCGGCACACGCTGCCGCATCGGGAGAGAGACGCACGATGCTTCCCCCTCGCCTGCCAAAATCGTCCAATGATGACCGCATTTCGGCTTCCCACTCGCTCCACGAGGATGCGTTCGTTTGCAAAAGCGTTGCACCGTCGAGGACAAGATGCGTTTTTAAAGCGCGCCATGCAGGGGACGTCCATTCTGCCCCGTCGGCTCGAGAAAGCGTAGGCTGTGCGAGTCGTTGATCCTCCAAAAGCTTGTTCGCGCAAGCCCGCCAGATTACGTCGCAGGTATCGGGAGCGAGCAACTGCGTCATACCAAGCTCGTTTTGCAGAGCCTTCTCGATCGCTGTCTTCAGAGGGTGTCCCGTCAAAAGCGGCATCGCCCTGCAGAGGGCTGAGAAAAATTCGTAGTCCGAGCCGCTCGTACCGATCTGTCTCTCGTCCGCCCCACAAAGACGCAACAGTCCGAGGCTCTCGTCGCATCGCATCCATTCGGGGATATTCGTCAGCTCCATTCCACACGCTCCCCTCTCATCGGATTTGCTATTATTTTATCACAAAAATACCTTTTCGTCAATTCTTTCTCGAAAAAACTACGTCAAAGTGCAATTTTTTTGCCAAGACTATAGACGGAACAAGTCGGAGGCCAAGC
>JAZRIE010000186.1:0-2315 GCA_045645105.1 Eubacteriales bacterium
CTGCAAGAACTGCACCATCTGCGCCTCGGTGATACGCGGCTCGCTCCCATACTGCTGAGCATAGAGCTTTGTGACACGGCTGATCAGCGCAAACAGCTCGTCGTCCGACAGCCGACGCAGACGAATGACGGGACCAATCAGGTTTTTAAAGCCCTCGAGGGCAAAGCGACTGTCGCACAGACGACTGCGAAGTGCCTCGTAGCTGAAAAGCCCTCGACGCGTGTCCTCTAAAAACTGCGGCGTACCGCCAAGGATCAGCGCAAGCCCCGACGCACGCCCCTGCAGGGTGTCGTTGAACATTGAAAGAATCTTTTCATAGTTGTTCTCGCGGCTGACGCGGTGCGAGATCTTATAAAGGTTGACACACTCGTCGATAAAAACGACAAGCCCACGGTATCCGATATTCCGAGACAGGGCCGCCCAAAGCTTCAGGTGGTCGTACCAATTATCGTCGTCGATGATGGTAGAAACCGAAAAGCCAAGCTCGTGACGCGCCTCGGTCTTGGTTGCGTACTCGCCGCGAAGCCAACGCAGACACGCGCTCCTTTTTTCGTCATCGCCCGCGGTATAGGCACGGTAGTATTCGGTGATCACGCGCGAAAAATCAAAGCCGCCCACCAAAAATTCCAGCTCGCGCAGGGTATTCAGCACCTCGCGGTTCAATGCGTCGGAAAAGTGCGCGTCGTCGGTCGCAATGCCCGACTCCACCACGCGGCTCTGCAGCTCGGTAATCCAACGCGCGATGATCTTCTGCAACGCTCCCCCATCGGGCGACGACTTGGAAGCCAAGTTTTTCATCAGCTCGCGGTAGGTTGCAACACCGCTCCCCCCCGTTCCGTAAAGTCGGCGTTCGGGCGACAAGTCGGCATCGGCGGTCAAAAAATCGCGTTCGAGCGCGTATCCACGAATCAACTGCATCAAAAAGCTTTTTCCGCTACCGTAGCGGCCGATCAGAAAGCGCATGGATCCGCCGCCATCGTTGACCTGCTCCAGATCCGAGAGCAACGCGGCAATCTCGTCCTTTCTGCCAATGGCAATATAGGGGGCTCCTGCGCGCGGAACAACGCCCGCTGAGACCGACGACAAAAGCGAGGTCAAAATACGCTTTGGCACCTTGGGTATCTGATACTGTTCCATAGTGTTTATCCTTTCTTTTTTGCGGGGGAGCTTTTGAAAAAGTTTCCCCGCGCCCCCTCAAAGCTTTTACACGCAGGGGATTGACAAAATCGTTTGTTTGGTGTACCGTTCCGAAAACAGTGCTTTCGTTCAGAGCACTCCAAAAAATCATTGGTCAAGCAATTCTGCAAGAATCTCACGATAATCCTCGATCACGCAATAAATTCCATCGTTTTCCTCAAGTAAAATGTCGCCCGTATGCTCGGCGGCAAGCCCATTGACCTCATCTGCCAGCACCTCAAGCGGCAAATTTGCACAGCGTGCGGCGTTTTTCTGTCCTGCAGCATCTCCGTCGCGCACTGCCAGCAGAAAGGCGAGATAGGAGCGCGTTGCGGTTTTCAAGGTGTCGGTGTCGGAAGCGATGGGCGTATTTTCGTCGGTCGCAGTTGACGTCGGCGTGGGAGAAGGAACCTCGAAAAGAGCTTCGCTCGCCGCGTCCGCATCGTCAAAGGCTTCCACCAATCTCTCGGTCGTCTCCCACGAAAGCCGTTCGATCTCCGCGGCATCCGCGAGGGAAAGCTCCTTTCGGGGTAGCTCGTATTGCCTTTCATAGGCGGCTTCCCTCTCGGCATCTATCTTTTGCGCGCTCGGCACACGCGCGGGAACGATCTGCTCGACCACACCATCCAATAGCTCACGGATCGGCGCGGAAAGCGCGTAGACCGAAAGCCGCGAACGGATCCCCCATGCGGCGCGAAGCCGATTTTCGGTGTATTTGACCACATCTGTGATAAAATAGCGAAGCTCGTGAGAGCGCGAGAAGGAGCAGAACTCCACCTCGATGCGGCGCTTGATGCGATAGGAGCAAACAGCGCCGTTGTAGGCATCGCGCACAAGGCGGTTGTCATCCATACCGGCATTGGCAAACAGACGCCCGTTCTCACTGGTCTTTTCCACCAATGCACGCAACGCACCCGGAACGGCAGTGTCAAACACGGCTTTTCGCTCCTCCCCGTAGAATTTACTTTTTCGGTAATCGTAATTTGAGCAGAACGCCAACAGCGCACGAACGTAAATATCACCGCCGTCCGCCGGCACGTAAAACTCCTTGAGGGTACAGTGCTGCATCACCTCGCCCAACAGCCTTCCCGTACATTCTGCGGGAGGCGTCAGACGGTGGATCAAGCAAAAATCACAGA
>JAZRIE010000187.1:0-2808 GCA_045645105.1 Eubacteriales bacterium
AGCGTGGTACAGAGGTAAAGTCCGCGGCGGGAGGAAGTGGCGACAGGATTTGGAGCTTCAACGCGCGATGAAACGTGATGGTCAGTTGTCGTTATGCATACTCGCGCGTTTTGGCAAAACGCAGGAGTTTGCGAAGCTCGAATCAGTAAGCATCAACGAAAAAAGGATAAGAGGCACCTTGCGGAGCCCCTTATCCCTTTTTTGGTCGAGGTGACAAGATTCTGAACTTAAACGCGCGGTAAAATGCGGCGATTTGGTATCGTTTTGCGTGCCCGCGCGTTATGGCAAAACGCAGGCGTTTGCGAAGCTCAAATCGGTAAACATCGGTCGTAAAAACGAAAAGAGAGGGCAAGCCTCTCTTTTTGTTTTTATGGTCGAGGTGACAAGATTCGAACTTGCGACTTCTACGTCCCGAACGTAGCGCTCTACCAAGCTGAGCCACACCTCGATTTCGACCAATATATTATATCACCTTTTCTGCCGTTTGTCAACATCTTTTTTAAAATTAAAAAAAATTCTCATGAAGCGTGATATTATATGCCTCAACGACTTGACAAAGAATTTAAAATGTGGTATCATTTGATGAAACAATGGGGAATTATACCCCGAAAATAGGAGGCAATAAAATGTGGAAGCTTGGAGCAAACATTTCGATGTTCGGCTGTTACGGTGAAGATCGCTATCGCAAAATGAAGGAATACGGAATTGACTGCGTGGATATTCATCTGGAGGCTGAGCTTGAGGGTAGAACCGAGGAGGAATTTGAGGCTTATATTCTCGGCATCAAGGCGAAAATGGACGAGGCAGGCGTTACGCCCACGCAGGCGCATGGTCCCTTCAAGTGGCCGATCCACGACGAGACCGAGCAGCTTCGTGCCGCAAGAATGGTGTTGATGAAGCGCAGTATTCGTTGCGCCGCGCTGATGGGGATCAAGAATTGGGTCATTCATCCGATCGTTCCGTTTGGCACGGGCGACTTTTGGCCCGAGGAGGTCTGGCGCATCAACGAGGAGTTTTTCAGGGAGTTGTTGCCGACCGCAAAGCAATATGGCGTCACGATCTGCTTTGAGAATATGCCGTGGAAGACCTTCCCGATCGGTGTTCCCGAGCAGACACTCAAGTTCGTTCACATGATGAACGACGAAAACTTTAAATTCTGTCTCGATACGGGACACGTCAACGTGGTGGGGCAGTCGCTTGCCGACACGGTCAGAATGGCGGGCGATGATCTCAAAGCCCTTCACGTTCACGACAACGACGGAAAGTACGATATGCACGCGGTTCCTTACACGGGCAACATCAATTGGAAGGAGTTTATCGCGGCACTGCGTGAGATTGGATACGACGGTGTATTCTCGTTTGAAAACGGCTTCCCGAATTTCATTCCCAACGCATCCAACGACGTCAAGCTGAAGGCGTTCAAGGCGATCGTTGACGATATGATGGGATTGTAAAATGAAGATCGTATCACTACTGGAAAACACCACCGAGCGTGAGGATATGAAGGTTGAGCATGGTCTTTCGTTTTATATCGAGACCGCACGACACAGGATCCTGTTCGATATGGGGCATACCGATCTTTTTTTCGAAAATGCGAAAACGCTTGGCGTCGATCTTTCAGCAGTCGATCTTGGCGTCCTCTCGCACGGTCACTACGACCACGGCGGGGGGCTTCGCAAATTCCTCGAGCTAAACGATCATGCGCCCGTCTATATTCAAAGGGACGCGTTCCTTCCGCATTATCACGGAACAGACGTCTATATCGGTCTGGACGTTACCCTAAAGGATCATCCGCAAATCATTTTTACGGGGGACGAATGTCGGATCGACGACCATCTTACCTTGTTTTCCTGCAACGCGCGAGAGAGAACGCACGAAACGGTGGTGTCGGGACAAACAGAGAAGACCGCGCGTGGCTTTTTTCCCGAGGAATACCGTCACGAGCAGTATCTGTTGATTGAGGAGGACGGAAAGCGCGTTCTGATCAGCGGATGCTCGCATAAGGGCATTCTTGACATTGTGAGTTGGTTTTCACCCGACACACTTGTCGGCGGCTTCCACTACTCCAGCCTTGCGCTTGACGGATATCTTATGGGCTCGGCAAAGGAGCTTGCTACCTATCCCACCCTGTTTTATACCTGCCATTGTACGGGACGGGAGCAATATGAATTTATGAAGCAATATATGCCGTCGCTTCATTATCTGTCCTGTGGGCAGACGGTAATCGTTTGAGAGGGGACAGGAAAATCATTCGTTTTTCGAAAGAACTTGCGTATTTCAAGAAATGACTTGCAATATTGGCAAAAGAATGGTATAATATATTTATCATATCTTTACTTGTTTGCGATTTGTAAGGAGCATTTGAACATGAAAATTGTAATTATTGGTCTTGGAACGATCGGAAAAACGATCCTCAAAAGCCTTTCGGGCAAGGGACATCGGATTACGATTATAGACGAAAATAAGGATAAGATCGAGCAGCTGATCGAAAAATACGACGTCCTCGGCGTGGTAGGGAACGGCGCGTGTCTCGATATTCAAAGGGAAGCGCACGTCAGGGATGCTGACCTTGCCATTGTGCTGACTAACAGCGACGAGCTGAACGTGTTCGCCTGCCTTGTTGCCAAGAAGATCGGTGTGAAGAACACGGTCGCGCGTGTGCGCAATCCCGAATACCGTAAGCAGATCCTTGAAATGCAGGACGAGCTCGGTATTTCGATGATCGTCAATCCCGAAATGGATACCGCAACCGAAATTTTCAACCGCATCAACCTGCCCGCTATTGCGCAGGTGGAGCATTTTGCAAAC
>JAZRIE010000188.1:0-2122 GCA_045645105.1 Eubacteriales bacterium
GAAACCAGCTCCTGCAGCATCAGGGCGCAGTCCAAGGATTCGCGGCTGGATCTTTTGTGCTGTCTACCCTCGTAAAGCATGGGCATGATAACGGTCAAACGTCTTGCCTTACCCTCGATTGCCGCAATGATACGCTTGAGATCTTGGAAATGATCGTCGGGACTCATCGGTACGGTCATACCATACATCTTGTAGGTAACGCCGTAGTTAAAGGTGTCACAGATGATGTATACGTCCTTTCCTCTGAGCGATTCGTGCAGGATCGCCTTTCCCTCTCCCGAACCGAATCTTGGCCAGTCAGCGTCAACGATAAAGGTTTTTGCATCGCCTCCGTGGCGTCTCCAGTCCTTCAGGTAGTAGTCGACCTGAGCAACGAATTGCTCACATCCCTTCATGCCGATTACGGCAAGCTCTCCGCAGTGGTTGTCCTTCATAATAAGCCTCCATTTTTTTGATGATTTATATCCCCAATTATCGACGCGGCGTTCCGCGCGACCTGACGGGTGATTTTTCGTCAGTTGAGAGCACAGAAACGCGCGTACGCTTCATTCCACGTGTCACGGTCGGAAGAAGGCTCGTAACGCTTAAGCTCGAAGGATGCGGATACCACCGCTCTCGCTTCGGAAATGCTTGCGACCGCACCCGCGGCGATCGCCTGCATCATCAGGTTGCCGATTGCAGTAGCCTCCTCGGGACCCGCCGCCACGGGGATTCCGCAGGCATCCGCCGTCATCTGCGAGAGGAACTTATCCTTGGTTCCGCCGCCCACGACGTGAATGACCTTTGCTTGTCTTCCCATCAGCGTTTCGATCGATTCGGCTGTCATACGGTATTTGAGTGCCAGACTTTCGTAAATACATCTGACGACCTCCCCCACCGTTTCGGGTACGTACTGTCCCGTGCGACGGCAATATTCACGCACACGCTCGGGCATATTGCCGGGGGTGGCGAAGGACGCGTCGCCGGGATTGATAAAGGAGCGCAGGGGCGTAGCTTCCTTTGCCCATGCTTCCATTTGCGCGAAGCTGTATTCGTTGCCCTCGCGTCTCCATTGACGGCGAGACTCCTGAATCAGCCAAAGTCCCATAATGTTTTTGAGGAAGCGGATGGTGTTCATCGCGCCGCCCTCGTTGGTGAAATTCAGATCGCGGGATTGGTCGTTGATCAAGGGCGCGTCAAGCTCGGTACCCATGAGAGACCACGTGCCGCTACTGATATAGATAAAGTCCTTTTCCTGCGTGGGGACGGCAATGACGGCACTTGCGGTGTCGTGCGACGCCACGTTGATGACCTCGGCATCGGTCTTTCCCGTCTCGCCAAGCACCTGCGGCAAAAGCTTGCCGAGGCTGTTACCGGGCTGAACGATATTGCCGAACAGTCTGCGCGGAATGCCAAGCTTGTCGGTGAGCTCAAAGGCATAGTCGCGCTTTGCGGCGTCGAGAAGCGCACCCGTGGAAAGAATGGTGTACTCGTTTGCCATCTTGCCCGTGAGGAAATAGTTCAAAAGGTCGGGAATATTCAACATTCTTTCTGCGCGGTCATGGGCGTTCGGATCGACCTTCAGGTCTGCCGCAAGCTGAAAGATGGTATTGAAATTCATGCATTGAATACCTGCTGTACGGTAAAGCTGATCAAGCGGAAGTGCTTTTGCAACGTGATCGGCAATTCCCTCGGTGCGGGTATCTCGATAGTGCGTGGGATTTGCAAGCATATTTCCAAAGCGATCGAGAAGCGCGTAGTCCACACCCCGGGTATCGATACCGATCGAGCGCACGTTGTCGCCGTCCAGAACGGTTTTGGTGATCGACTGCTTGATCTCGTGAAAAATACGCAGAATATCCCAATACATTCTGCCGTTTGCGATCACGGGATCATTTGAGAAGCGATGGTTCTCGCGAAGCGAAAGCTTTTCTCCGTCAAAGGATCCTACGATACCGCGACCGCTGGACGCGCCAAGGTCGATCGCAAGCACTTTCAAATCCGCCATTCTCTACCTCCAAGTCAAAGCCATAGGCTTATCTCTCATACGTCGTATATTATATCACAGATCGCCTCGTCTTGCATGAACAAATCATGAACAACTCAACAAAATCTGCATCTTTTTTTCATTATTTTGCCTTTC
>JAZRIE010000189.1:0-2247 GCA_045645105.1 Eubacteriales bacterium
GCGGACAGCTACTACGCAAACCGCCGCGAGCACGGCGTGATCGTGGCACTTGCCTGCACACGTCCTACCGAGACCTGCTTCTGCGGTACGTTCGGTATTGATCCCGCAACGCCCGCAGGTGATATTTCCGCTTGGAAGACCACCGACGCGCTTTACCTTGAAGCCAACACCGAAAAGGGTGAGAAGCTGATGCAGTCGATCGAGTCCCTGACCGAGGACTGCGACACAGCGGCTGTGGAGACACAGCAGCAAAAGACGCGCGAGATCATGAAGAAGCTTCCGCTCTCCGGACTGACCACCGAGAAGTTCGGTGGAGATAAGACCGCCGAGCTTTTCAACGATCCCGCATGGAAGACGCTTTCCGAGTCCTGTCTCGGTTGCGGAACCTGCACCTTCGTATGTCCCACCTGCCAGTGCTACGACATCAAGGATTTCAACACGGGCAACGGCGTGATCCGCTACCGCTGCTGGGATTCCTGCATGTATTCGGAATTTACCAAGATGGCACACGGCAACAACCGTATCAGTCAGGTCGAGCGGTTCCGTCAGCGCTTTATGCACAAGCTGGTCTACTATCCCGCAAACAACGACGGTCTCTTCAGCTGTGTGGGATGCGGACGCTGCCTGTCCAAATGTCCCATTTCCATGAATATCGTTAAGGTCATGAAGAACGTAGGAGGTAACAAAGATGAATAATATGCAAGAGCCTTTGATCCCCGTCGTTGGCGTGATCACCGACGTTCGCATCGATACGCCCGATATCAAGACCTTCCGCGTGGTAACGCCCGACGGAAAAAAGGCGTTTGATCACAAGCCGGGTCAGTGCGCAATGCTTTCGATCCCCGGTGTGGGTGAGGCAATGTTCTCGATCACGTCCTCTCCTACGAACACCGAGTACATGGAGTTTTCAATCAAAAAGTGCGGCTGTGTTACCGATTGGCTTCATCAGGCAGAGGTCGGTCAGCAGTTGACCATTCGCGGTCCTTACGGCAATCCCTTTCCCGTAGACGACGTTTTTGCAGGACATAACATGCTGTTCATTGCGGGCGGTGTAGGTCTTGCGCCTCTGCGTTCTGTCATCAACTACTGCCGCCATTACCGCGATCGCTACGGCAAGATCGACATCGTGTACGGCTCGCGCTCCAAGGAGGATCTGCTCGATTATAACGAGATCATCGAGGAGTGGGCAAATGATGCGGGTGTGAACGTACACCTGACCATCGACCGCGAGCAGGAGGGCTGGGACGGTCACGTAGGCTTTGTTCCCAACTTCGTAAAGGAACTGAACTTTGACACCGATAAGATCGCCGTTTTGTGCGGTCCCCCCATCATGATCAAGTTTACCTTGGCGGGACTGCAGGAGGTCGGCTTTGAGAAAACACAGATCTACACGACGCTTGAGCTTCGTATGAAGTGCGGAATTGGAAAGTGCGGAAGATGCAACGTGGGCACAAAATACGTCTGCAAGGACGGCCCCGTGTTCCGCTGTGACGAGCTCGACGAGCTGCCGGATGAATATTAAAAGGAGACTGACATGGAAAACATGGTAAATATTTTTCTGTTCGGAAAGAAGTACACTGTTCCGAGCAATCTGACCATTATGCGCGCAATGGAGTACGCGGGCTATCAGCTCGTGCGCGGTTGCGGATGCCGCAACGGCTTTTGCGGTGCTTGTGCTACGATCTACCGTATCAAGGGCGACCGTGAGCTGAAGACCTGCCTTGCTTGTCAGACCAAGGTAGAGGACAATATGTACATCGCAACGCTTCCGTTCTTCCCGCTCGTCAAGCAGGTTTACGATATGGAAAAGGTAAACGTGACCGAGCAGGTGATGATGCAGCTTTATCCCGAAATTTACGCCTGCATCGGTTGTAACGCTTGTACCAAGAGCTGCACGCAGGGACTCAACGTCATGCAGTACATCGCTTACGCACAGCGCGGCGAGTTCGAGAAGTGCGCTGAGGAGTCCTTCGACTGCGTCATGTGCGGCGTTTGCTCGTCGCGTTGCCCCGCAGGCATCTCGCATCCGCAGGTCGCTATGCTGGCACGCCGTATCAACGGCAAGTACCTCGCTCGCAAATGCGACCACCTCGAGGATCGCGTCAAGGAGATCAAGGACGGCACCTTTGTGGAGCTGATCGAGGCACTTATGCAAAAGCCGATCGCGGAAATGAAAGAGCTTTACAACCACCGCGAGATCGAGAAATAAGGAGGACGCATTATGTATTCAGAACAGTTTCAGAAATC
>JAZRIE010000190.1:0-7125 GCA_045645105.1 Eubacteriales bacterium
TGAAATCCTTCTGCTACGCGCTCAACGACGCGGTGATCTCCAACGGTTCGGTCTCGCGTATGATCGATCTGGAGCTTTCGGAGGGGGGCGTTCCCGTCACCACCTATCGCGCCGACGGTCTGATCATCGCAACCCCCACGGCCTCAACCGCTTATTCCATGTCGGCAGGGGGAGCGATCGTGGATCCGCGCGTGTCCTGCTTCTGCGCCACGCCGATCTGCCCCCATTCCTTCATCGCGCGTCCGCTGATCTTTGCAGATTCGTCGGTGCTGGAGGTGCGTAACATCTGCGTCAGGGAAAAGATGCTGTATCTGACCGTGGACGGCAGAATGAATTTCGATCTTTACCGCAATCAGGTGGTAAGAATTACAAAATCGGATCTCGTCACGAACCTGATCCGACTCAAAAAATGTGGATTTTATCGAAAGCTCAGACAAAAAATGAGCGACTCGAAGATGTAAATAAAGGAGGTTCTTTGGGGTACTATGAAAAAGAACAGACAAGCAAAGCTTTTGGAGCTGATCTCGCACTATGAGATCGACACGCAGGACGAGCTGATCGCCCTTTTGCGCGACCACGGATACGACGTCACGCAGGCAACCGTTTCCCGCGATATCCGCGAGCTTAAGATCGCCAAGATGACCACGGGGAAGGGCTCTTACCGTTACGTGCTTCCCAAGCAGAATACCGAGATGGGAATGGGCATGAAGTTCAGCAGCACGCTGATCGATTCGATCGTCAGCGTCGATCATGCCTGCAATATCGTCGTCCTGAAGACCTACGCAGGTCTTGCGGGCGCGGTCGCGGTCGGGATCGACGGCATGAATATGCATCAGGTGCTGGGGTGCGTGGCGGGAGATGACACGATCATGATCGTCTCGCGCGACGAGGAATGTGCTACCGTGATCGCAGATCGCATCCGTGAGCTGATGAAAACGCTTTAATATGCTTCGTTCGCTACATATTGAGAACGTGGCGGTGATCCGCCGCGTGGATCTGGAGCTTGACGCAGGCTTTTCGGTCATGACGGGTGAGACGGGCGCCGGAAAATCCATTATCATCGATAGCATCAATCTGCTTCTCGGCAACCGTGTGCCGCGTGAGATCATTCGCACGGGGGCGGCGACGGCAACCGTTTCGGCGGTCTTTGACGAGCTTTCGCCCTCGGTTCTCGGTCGTCTTTCGGAAATGGGCTTTGACTGCGAGGACGGCACGCTGATGCTTCAGCGCACACTGTCGGCGGACGGGAGATCGCGCACGCACCTGAACGGGCAGAGCATCACGCAGGCAATTCAGCGGGAGGTCGCGCGCCTTCTCGTGAGCATTCACGGGCAGACCGACAACCAAAAGCTTTTGCAAAAATCAACGCATGCCGAGCTGTTGGATGCCTACGCGCGTCCCGAGGCGGCGTATACTGCCTACCGCGCGGTCTATGGGGAGCTTTGCGCCGTTCGAAAGCGCATTGCGACGGTCGCGTGCGACGAGTCCGAAAAGCTCCGACAAAAGGAAATGCTGACCTTCCAGATCTCTGACATCGACGCCCTGAAGCTAAAGGACGGCGAGGAAGAAAAGCTGGTTGCCGAGCGTGACCGCTTGCTCAATCTCGAGCATATCAACCGTCAGGCAGAGCAGGCATACCGCGCCTTGCGCGGGGGAGAGAAGGTCTCGGCTCTGTCGCTGATCACGCGTGCGGAGTCTTCGGTGCGTGCGCTGTGCGGCGTCGTTGAGGGAGCAGAGGAGCTGTCGGAGCGGCTTTCGTCGGTCGCGTCCGAGCTTGAGGATATTGCCGAGACCGTGATCGAGTTTGCCGATGACGACCGCGAGGATCCCACTGCGCGCATTGACCGCATCGAAGGGCGGCTGGAGGCGATCGCAAAGCTCAAAAGAAAGTACGGAAGCACGATCAGAGAGGTGCTGAATTTCCGCGACCAAGCCAAGGAGCGGTTGGATCTGTTAGACGACTCCGAGGCTCTGATGGAGCAATTACGGCGCGACGAGCAACGGCTTTTGAAGCAGGCGACGGCACATGCCGCGACCCTGACGGCAGAGAGACGGCAGGCGGCGGTCGAGATCACCGCGGCGGTGACCGAGGCACTCGCGTTTTTGGACATGCCGCGCGTAAGGTTTGAGGTGCTCGTCGAGCAAGCCCCCCTTGGGGAGCGCGGCGCGGACGAGATCGAATTTCTGATCGCTACCAACGTAGGGGAGCCGCTGCAGCCGATGATCCGTATCGCGTCGGGCGGTGAGCTTTCGCGCATCATGCTGGCGCTCCGCTCGGTGCTGAACGACCGCGACGGGGCTTCGACCGTGATCTTCGACGAGATCGACACGGGTGTTTCGGGTAAGACCTCACGCAAGATCGGCATCAAGCTGCATGAAACGGCAAAGGATACGCAGGTCTTGTGCGTGACGCACTCGGCACAGATCGCCTCACTTGCCGACGCGCATTATCGCATCTCCAAGACCGAGCGAGAGGGACGTGCCGAGACCGAGGTCGCCGTGCTTACAAGGGACGCGCGCATCGAGGAGATCGCGCGGATCTTAGGCGGTATCGAGATCACCAACTCCCAGCGAGACGCGGCAAGAGAAATGATCGAGGAATATCAGAAATAAGAGGCTGTAGTCCCAACTATCGACTCTCGTCAGTGGGATAAAAGTTTTGATCAAACTTTTTCAAAAGTTTGCGCGGTTGAGGGCGCGAAGCCCTCTTCGCCCCTCGCAAGGGGCGAAATCCCTTTTACGGCGCTTTTCTTTTTGATAGCTCGAATCGGCTATGCCGATTGGCGGAGCTTGCGTAGCCTTTTTTCATTTTGCGCCTATATCGCCAAAAGAAAAAGCGGCTAAGGAGCTTGCACAATTTGACGGCTTGAAACCGTTTTGTTTTAATTTTCTATACAAAAATAAAGGAAAACCTATGACCAAAACCAACGCCATGCGGATGCTGGATGCCGCAAAAATACCTTATAAAATCCTTGAATATACCGTGGACGAAAGCGACCTGAGCGGTGTTCATATTGCCGAGCAGTTGGGCTTTCCGCAGGAAAAGATGTTCAAAACGTTGGTCGCACGCGGAGACAAGACGGGACCGCTGGTCCTCTGTATTCCCGTCGCCGACGAGATCGACCTCAAGCGCGCCGCGTCGCTCACGGGGAATAAAAAAATTGAAATGATACACGTCAAGGATCTTCTCGCGCTGACGGGTTATATCCGAGGCGGATGCTCGCCGATCGGCATGAAGAAGAAATTTCCGACGTGGTTCCACGAAAGTGCCATGCAGTTTGAAGAGATCACGGTCAGCGCTGGCACGCGCGGAGCGCAGCTGCTCCTTGACCGCGCGGCTCTGTTGCAGTTTGTACAAGCAAAAACTGCGGATCTTACCGTAAAATAATCAAAAAAACACTTGAAAAATATTTCGTTTTGTAGTATAATAAGACGTTAAATAGATTGAAAGAACTGAAGACTGAAAGGATTTACTATGCAAACCATCAAAAAGCATATTGCCGAACAGATCGTAGCGGCGGTGTTGTCGATCAACGCCGAAGCCGAGCTTTCCGCCACCGACGTTGCGGGAATGCTCGAATATCCGCCCGATGCCGCTATGGGAGACCTCGCGTTCCCTTGCTTCAAATTGAGCAAGACCCTGCGCCGCTCACCCGTGCAGATCGCCGCAACACTCTGCGAGTCTTTGAAGGAAGACGAAACCATCGGTCGCGTGGAGGCGGTAAACGGATATTTGAATATCACGATTTCCAATCAATATCTTGCCACAACCGTCGTTCCCGATATTCTTTCCAAGGGCGCAAAATACGGCTCGCAGACCTATGGCGAGGGCAAAATGGTGGTTTTGGATTATTCCTCGCCCAACGTGGCAAAGCCCTTCCATATCGGTCACCTTGGCACGACCGTGATCGGACACGCCCTGCGTAAGCTCCACGAGTTTGCGGGGTATCAGTGCTACGGCATCAACTATCTCGGTGACTGGGGTACGCAGTTTGGAAAGCTGATCGTGGCATACCGCAAGTGGGGAAGCCGCGAGGCGGTGATCGAGGGCGGCATCGATAAGCTCGTTGAGCTTTACGTGCGCATCAACAACGCCATCAAGGGAGACCCCGAAAACGGAATTCCTGCCGACGATGCGCTTGCCGAGGAGTCGCGCGCCGAATTCCATAAGCTGGAAATGGGCGACGAGGAAAATCTGGAGCTTTGGAAGTGGTTCGTATCGATCAGCCTTGAGGAATACGAAAAGACCTACCGTCAGCTCGGCATTGCGTTCGACTCCTACAAGGGCGAGAGCTTTTACACCGATAAAATGCCCGCCGAGGTACAAAAGCTTCGTGATGCGGGACTGCTCAAGATTGACGACGGCGCGTCGATCGTCGATCTTTCCGATTACAACATGCCGCCCTGCCTGATCCTCAAGCGCGACGGCTCGACGCTTTATCCCACGCGTGACATTGCGGCTGCGGTCTATCGCAAGGAGACCTACAAGTTCGACAAGGCGATCTACGTTACCAGCGCACAGCAATGTCTGCACTTCGCGCAATGGTTCAAGGTCGTGGAAATGATGGGGTATCCTTGGTACGATCAGCTGGTACACGTGCCTTACGGAACCGTGTCGCTCAACGGTGCCAAGCTTGCCACGAGAACGGGTAACGTGGTGCTGCTCAAGGATCTGTTCGCGCTCGCCATCGAAAAGGTGACCGCGATCATGAAGGAAAAGAACCCGAGCCTTGAGAACGGCGAGGAGATCGCCGAGGCTGTCGGTGTGGGCGCGATCGTCTTCTACTATCTCTCCAACACGCGCATGAAGGACATCAACTTCGTCATGGAGGAGGCTCTCAGCTTCGACGGCAACACGGGTCCCTACGTGCAGTATACCTACGCGCGCGCCTGCTCGGTGCTGAACCGCGCGGGAGAGGGGGCTGACGGCGAGGTACGGATCACCACCGAGGAGGAGGCAACGCTGGTCAAAACGCTCTGTCGCTTCGGGGAGCGCGTCAATGCGGCGATCGCCGATTATGAGCCGAGCTATATCACGCGCTTCATTCTCGACGTGGCGGCGGCGTTCAACCGCTTCTACCACAACTGCTCGATCCTCAATGCAGAGGATGCGGCGACCCGTGCGTCTCGCGTCCGTCTGACTGCGGCAACCAAGACCGTTCTTGGCAACGCGTTTGATCTCATCTGTCTGAAAAAGACCGAAAAAGTTTGATGATAATGGAAAGGAAATAAATAACATGTCAGGACACAGCAAATGGGCGAATATTAAGCACAAAAAGGAAAAGACCGACGCCGCAAGAGGGAAGATCTTTACCAAGATCGGCAAGGAGATCACCATAGCCGTCAAGGAGGGCGGCGGAGATCCCACTTCCAACTCCAAGCTTCGCGATCTGATCCAGAAGGCGAAGGCAAACAACGTACCCAACGATAACATTGAGCGTTGTATCAAAAAGGCGCTCGGCGGAACTGCCGAGAACTACGAGGAGGTCGCCTACGAGGGCTACGGTCCCGCAGGTGTTGCCGTCATCGTCACCGCCACCACCGACAACCGCAACCGCACCGCGGGCAACGTGCGCGCGTATTTCTCTAAGTACCACGGCAACATGGGTCAGACGGGCTGCGTAGGCTATCTCTTCTCGGACATCGGCGAGATCGTGATCAACAACGAGGACGGCGACGTGGACGAGGACAAGCTCATGGAGACGGCACTTGAAGCAGGTGCGTCCGACTTTAAGGCAGACGGTGAGGTATTTGTCGTCACCACCGAGCCCGACGACGTTTACGCCATTCAGGAGGAGCTGAAGAACGCGGGCTACGACATTCTCTCGGCAGAGAAGACCAAGCAGGCGTCCACGTCGGTCACGCTCGAGACCGAGGAGGACATCAAATTCATGAACCTTCTCATTGAAAAGCTCGAGGAAGACGACGACGTCATGGACGTTTACCACAACTGGGAAAACTGGGACGACTGATTGCACCGCAATTCAGGAAGCGGGTTTTCTTGGGGAACTTAAAAATTTCCCCAAGCCCCTTAAAAGCTTTTAAAGCAAACAGAAAACAGACGAAAACGGGGAAGATTGGCGCACCTGCTCTATGCTAAGTAGCGATAACGAAGTTTTCCCTTATAAGTCCGTGTGGCTTTCGAGTCACACGGACTTTCTCCGTTTATACGGCTAATTTTGAAGCTGAGGAATCTTGTTTGCTTCCCGTATTGGCGGGCAAATCAATGATACCGACAGCGTTGTAGTAAATTTCAATCTTTTGTTTTCTGTGTCCGCTGCTCTTGTCGGGAGCGTGGACGAGTATCTTATCAACCAAATCATTCAACATTTCGGGAGTAAGCTTCTCGGGATCGGTGTATTTGCGAACATTGACAAGTAACTGTTTCAAGTCTTTCGCCTGCTCCTCACCGTTTTCTACAAGATCTTCAAGCATAAGAATTTTGCGTTTTATATTTGCTTGCTCTTGTTCGTACCCTGCAGAAGGAGTGTCAAATCTTGCTTCGGATATTCTGCCCGACACCATATCCTCGTAGGTTCGCTTGAAAATTTTGTCAAGCTCTTCATCTCGACGCTTTAATACTACGATTTCCTTTTTCGCGTTCTCTACGGTTATTTGACGTTCCTTGTCCGCCTTTTCAATCTCTCGACGTACAAATTTTTCTTCAAACTGCTGCACATACACGAGCATACTCTTGATATGCTTGAAAACCAAATCGTATAGCACGGAGTTTCGAATATAGTGCGCCGTGCAGGTCCCCATATTGCTTCGATAGTTTGCGCAAGTATAATGGTCTTCTTTTTCGTTGGTATTGCTACCTGCAAAATGGAGCTTTGCACCACAATCTGCGCAAAACAGTTTACCAGAAAAGAGTTGGAATCGTCCCGTCGCCGTTCGTCTGCGCTTGTTTTGGCGCATCTTTTGAACAATCTCAAAGGTGTGAGCATCAATAATCGCAGGATGCGTATCTTCAAAAGTCTTTCTATTATCTTTGTCGTTCATCACACGCTTTTTGCTTCGGTAGTTTTTAGCGGTAGTTTTGAAGTTGACCGTGTTGCCGACATACTCTTGCCGTTCAAGAATTTTGCCGATGGTGTTATGATCCCAATGGTAAGGATCTCTGTC
>JAZRIE010000191.1:0-1994 GCA_045645105.1 Eubacteriales bacterium
ATCTGCTCGAACATCTCGCTGCCCGAGGTGGTCTGTACGAAGACGACACGGTCAAAGATCATGCGGAGATTGTAGTTGAGAAAGCCCGCAAGCGACGACGACGAGCGCACGCCGATAATATAAATCGTTTTTGCCGACACGATCTTATCCACGGCTTCCTCAAAGGAGTCCTGATCGATCTCCTCCAGCGTGCGGCGGATCTTTTCGGCATCCGACAAAAGCACCTTTTCGAGCACGTTTCCGTCGCCCAACAGGCTGTTTGTGACCTCTACGCGCTGAAACGAGGTCAGGCGCGCGGGGATCAGCTTTTTAAGTGAATTTTGAAAATCGGGATATCCGTCGTAGCCCAGCTCAATCGCAAAGCGCACCACGGTGGACTCGGACACACCAACTATCTTTCCCATTTTTGCGGCAGTCATGTAAGCCGCCTTGTCGTAATGCTCTAAAACGTAGCTTCCGATCAGCCTTTGTCCCTTGGAAAAGGACTGCATTTTTTCTTCAATGGTTTTGAGCAGATCCTGATTCATATTGATCTTTCCCTTTCAAAACGTCAAATTCGATCTAAAAAAGACAATGCCAAGCCAGATGGCGGTCAGAGCAGATGCACCTGCATCTCATTTCGTCTTTTTCCCGATCTTTGAAGGTGATCCTTCATTTTTTCAAAGGTCTCGTCCGAGAGGATATGCTCCATTTTGCAAGCGTCGGACGACGCGGTCTCCTCGGTAACGCCGAGCTGGAGGAGAAAATCGGTGAGCAAACGGTGACGCTCCAGAATCTTGGACGCAGAGGTCTCGCCCTGCTCGGTCAGCGTGATATAACCCGACTCGTCCACCTCAACGTCGCCGTTCTTTTTGAGAAGACCGACCGCGCGGCTGACACTCGGCTTGGTATAGCCCGTGCTGTGAACGACGTCGATCGACCGAACCCTCGGTTGCGTTTCGGATAACACCTTGATCGTTTCCAGATACATTTCTGCCGATTCGCTGTTTTTCATCCTCACGCCCTCCTTTTTTCTGTATTTCATATTATTATATCACGTTTTTTGAACATTTTCAATAGTTTTTTAAAATTGGCAATTAGATTTTTCAATTTTGTATGGTATCGTGCGCGAATCCATAACAAAACAACATATTTGGAGCAGGCAGGGTTGATGGTCCCGACTTCTCGTAGAGAAGGTGTAATGCTATGTGGCAGTACCTTCCCGTCTATCCGCATACTTCCCCACTTATGCACAAAACAAAAGAACGAGGCACAAAGGGTGGTTCTCATAAGGAAGTTTAATCTCTCTTTGTAGGAACCGGCGTCCTCGACGATCTAAAAAGGCATAATTGCTCCGCAGAAAACAAATAGTTAACCCCGACAGATTCAAGCCTGTCGGGGTTAACTTTTATTTCATAGTGGTTGATACTTTGATTTCGGAAACTCCATTGGCAGTCATAACAAACAGTAATGCCTCCGTGTTTTTCGGATTAAGTGCGCAAAGCAACTTTCTGAAATCAAATGAAGGAATATCAATACATTTATCAGCCTGCCACATGCATAAAACATAGCAGATTTCGGTGTCGTTGACATTTTTTATTCCCTCGAGAAAAGCGGTTTCGTCAGCCTTTTCCTTGGACAATGCGTTTTTAATGAGTGTACTGTATTCATTTTCCTTTGCAGAAAGCAAAACCACCGCCTGCACATATTGACCTGTTGCTGCTTTAGAAAGTTCTGCTTCTGCTGTTTTCTTCATCTGTTCAAACACTGCCATGTCAACGGTGAGTTTTGTTTTTAATTCAAATAATGTCTGCATATGTTTCTCCTTTTATCGCAAGTTTCGCATTTGTATTACAAACGCTTTGGGCATAGCCCATACCCCTAAGGTTTGCGCATACCCAAGGCTCCCTCCGGGAGGGAGCTGTCACCGAAGGTGACTGAGGGAGAATGCGTGACAACGAGGCTGGTTTAAATCCAAAGTCACGCAGGCTCCTTCCACCGCTAACGCGGTCCCC
>JAZRIE010000192.1:0-9982 GCA_045645105.1 Eubacteriales bacterium
CCGAGGAACTTTTGCGCGAGCTTGGCGCGTTTGCGGCAAGCCTGTGCGGTTCTGCCGCGCCCCAGACCATCACCTGCATCACGGCGACCGAGGAATCGACACTGACCGTTGAGCACCCCACCCAACACCTGACCGTGGGAACGCTGCAAAGCTTTCTCGACGACTACCTGTCGCGTCATCCCGAAGCAACGATCGATTACATCCACGGCGAGGACTCTACCCGTGCCCTTGCCAAAAAGCCGAATACCGTCTGCTTCCTTTTTGAAGGCATGCACAAGGACGAGTTTTTTTCGTCGGTCATGCAGGACGGCGCACTGCCGCGCAAGACCTTCTCCATGAGTCACGCACGTGATAAGCGTTACTACTTGGAATGTAGAAAAATTCAATAATTTCCTGCATCTGACTGCTTTATTTGGAACATACCAAGTGAAGCAGTCCCTTCTTTTTGCGCGTTGATCTCCCTGCACCTTCCCCGTCCGTATCTCATATTCTGTTATAGGAGCTATGGCTTCCGATCGCAAAGCGATCAAATCACAATATGAAACACAAGGAGATATTATTTTCATGGCGCAATTCACCAATCAGGCGCAGCTTTCCTATAACGATTCGGTCATCAATTCCAACGTGGCGGTCGGAGAAATTCTTGAGGTTCTCTCCGCCACCAAAACTGCCGTGATGGACGACTACACCCGCAACGACGAGGTCACCTACGTGATCAGCCTTGTCAACTCGGGAGCCACCGCCATTACGGGGCTGACCGTAACCGACGATCTCGGCGCGTATGCCTTTGGTTCGACTACGCTCGTTCCCCTGACCTACGTTGCAGACTCGGTCCACCTTTACGTCAACGGCGTGCTTCAACCCGCTCCCGCAGTCAACACAGAGGGGACGGCGCTTGTGTTCAGCGGCATTACCCTGCCCGCGAGCAGCAACCTGCTCCTGATCTACGAGGCTGAGGTCAACCAATTCGCACCTCTTGGCGTCGGTGACAGCATTGTAAACACTGCTGCCGTGACGGGAACAGGACTTCCCTCTCCCGTAACCGTAAGCGAAACGGTTACTCCTGAGGAAGAACCCGAGCTGACCATTACCAAGAGCATTGAACCCACCACCGTCACCGAAAACGGCACGGTCACCTATCGCTTTATCATTCAGAACTACGGCAACACCTCTGCCGACGTCGGCGACAACGTGGCAGTGACCGACACCTTTGATCCCATTCTCTCGAATCTTTCCGTCACCTTCAACGGCGAGACTTGGGCAGAGGGAACACAGTACAACTACGCCCCCGCAACAGGGCTTTTCACAACCGTTCCCGGGCAGATCACCGTTCCCGCCGCAACCTACGAGCAGGATCCCACCACGGGCGCGTGGATCATTACCCCCGGTGTCAGCGTTCTGACCGTTACGGGTACCGTCTGATCCAATCTGCATTACTTGACTTCTCGGAGGGGCTTTCCGAAGCCCCTCTGCTTATTTTTTTCATGAATTTTTATGAAAATTCAGTAAATCTCTTGACAAATGCATAAATATACTATATAATATGAATTGTAATCAATTCAAAAATATTTACATCGGAGGAAAAAATGATGAAAAAATTGATTAGTATTTTACTCGTAGCCGCTATGCTGGTTTGCAGTGCCGTTGCGCTGTCGTCCTGTAGTAGCAAGAAGTATCAATTTGGCGTACAGTCCGGTACCACGGGTTGGAGCTTCATGTCCGGAGATGCCGATTGGGGCTTTTCGGGGTACAGCAATGTTGACGTAAAACCTTATGACAACGCAGGTCTTGCAGTTGCCGATATGAAGGCGGGCGCGATCGACTACGTTGTAATCGATGCAGAGGTCGGTAAGAGCCTTGCAGCAGAAAACGCAGGCGTAAAGGTAATCGACATTGCTCTGACCACCGAATCCTACGGTATTGCCGTTGACAAGAACCAGACCGAGCTGCTTTCCCAGATCAACAACATTCTCTCTACCAAGAAAGCCGACATCGACGCGATCTTTGCAAAATATGCGAACGTGGACGACAACAACTCGGCAAACTGGAGCGGAACCACCATTCCCGCAGGCACCTACGATTCTTCCAAGAATCAACTCGTGGTTGCTACCAACGCCGCTTTTGCTCCCTTTGAGTTTAAGGTTGGTAACGAATTTGCGGGTATCGATATGGAGATCGCAAAGCTGATTGCCGACACGCTTGGCATGGAGCTTGTTATCAAGGATATGGAGTTTGACTCCATTACCGCTTCTCTCGGCAACAACGGTGTGGACATCGGTCTTGCAGGCATGACCATCAACGCAAGCCGTAAGGCAGTTGTAAACTTCTCCGAGCCCTACTACACCGATGCATATCAGGTAATCCTCGCAATGGAAGACGACAAACGCTTTGACGATTGCAAGACCACCGAGGACGTACTCAAAATTTTGAGTGAATTGGGTAACAAATAATCGGCATGAATATTGAATGGCAGATTGAATGGGAGCAATTCTACCGTAAATTTATCACCTACGAAGGCTATCGGGATGTTTTGAACGGACTTTGGATCACACTTCGTATCGCAGTACTTGGTTTAATCATTGGTATTGTGATCGGAACCGTGATTGCACTGGTCAAAATGATTCCAAAGGACAGAGTCGCTCCAAAGGTATTTTCAAAAATCTGCGACATATATGTGGGGTTCTTTCGCGGAACCCCCATTATGGTTCAATTGCTCATCGGGTATTTCGTTCTGATGCCTGCATTGGGTATTCACGCAGATAACGTCGCCGTTGCCGTGATCGTATTCGGCATGAACAGCGGTGCTTATGTTTCGGAAACCATGCGAAGCGGTATTCAGGCAGTAGATGTAGGACAACTTGAAGCGGCACGCGCCGTAGGTCTTGGTTACTGGACTTCGATGATTAAGATCGTCATTCCGCAGGCGATCAAAAACATTCTTCCCACACTTGGAAATGAATTTATTTCGCTGGTCAAAGAGACCTCCGTGGTCAGCTTTATTGCAGTCGTCGATCTGACAAAGGCATTCAGACAGATCGGTGACTCAAACTATAAATATCTGATCCCCTATCTCATGCTTGCCGCGATTTATTTGGTCATCGTTATGATGATTACTTGGTTGGTAAAGCTTTTGGAAAGGAGGTTGAAGAGAGTTGATCGAAATCACTAATCTGACAAAAAAATACGGCGATCTTCAAGTGCTAAAGGGCATTACCACAACGATCCGTGACGGAGAACAGGTTGCTGTAATCGGTCCCTCCGGCGGTGGAAAAAGTACCTTTTTGCGTTGTTTGAACTGCTTGGAGGATCCCTCCTCGGGTTCGATCGTGTTTGAAGGACAGGATCTTGCCGACAGGCGGGTGAACATCAACAAAAGCCGCGAACATATCGGCATGGTGTTTCAGCAGTTCAACCTCTTTAACAACAAGACGGTTCTGCAAAATATTATGCTTGCCCCCGTGCATGTCCGCACACAGGAGTTGCGCCGCCGCAAGCGTCATAATCTCTTTTTGCCGATCACCAATCTTTTCCGCAAAAACAAGCAACAGGCAGAGGAAATTACCGCTACCAAGGAGCAAATCAAAAAAGAGGCACATGAAACCGCCATGACTCTGCTCCGCCGCATCGGTCTTGAGGAAAAGGCAAACGTCTACCCTTCCACGCTGTCGGGCGGACAAAAGCAACGTATCGCCATCGTCCGCGCCCTTGCTATGAACCCCAAGGTCATGCTCTTTGACGAGCCGACCTCAGCCCTCGACCCCGAAATGGTAGGCGAGGTGCTGGATCTGATCAAGGATCTTGCCAAGGAAGGCATGACCATGGTTATCGTCACGCACGAGATGGGCTTTGCGCGTGAGGTCGCCGACCGCGTCCTCTTTATGGACGGCGGTCTCATTACCGAGGACGCGCCCCCCGCCGAGCTGTTCGGCAATCCCCAAAACCCTCGTACCAAGGAGTTTTTAAGTAAAGTTTTGTGATTTTTCGTGGGATTTTTCGTGGGGAAACTTTTGAAAAAGTTCCCCCACACCCCTTCAAAACTTTTAACGCATTTATAGATAGACTAATCGGGGCAGTTTCTGCCTCGTTCTTTTATTTAGGGCATAATTGGGGATGTTCGTGGACAGTTCCCAAGGTACTGCCGCTTAGCGGTCAGGGACCGCCGAGACCCTGCCCGCTCCACAAATGTTGTTTTGCCATGGAATAACGCACTTGGTTTAAAAATTCATCAAGCTTGTAGGGACGAACGTTGTTCGCCCGTCACGAACGCAAATCGCATTGCATAAATCAACACGCTTTGCTTAAAATTTTATCCTGTAGGGGCGCGCATTGCGCGTCCGTGTTTAAGATTTTGCCATTTTATGCGGCGGTTATCCTTTATAGCGGACGACCGATGGTCGCCCCTACAAAAAATTGTTTTATCACTGCGTGACCGCTCGGTTGCCTTTTTCCAATAAATTTACAAAAAGACCTTGTCTCCGTCAAGCATTTGTGATATACTGTATATATATTGTTAGCAATTTACAGAAAGGGATCGACGGTATGCAAAAAACCACAAAAAACATTCTGCAATACGTTCTGTTTGGTTTGATATACACGGTCGGCGTGTCGGTCATAACGGTTTGCGCGTGGTATGCCATGACCTTTGATCTGGAGTTTAAGGAGCTGCTTTACACGCTTGCGTCTCCGCTCAAGGGGACGGGACAAAGCACGGTCGCGCAAATCTTATTTGCATGCCTTCCCGTCGTCCTGCTTCTCGTTGCGCTTTACGTCGTCGCCGTCATGCTCCTTGAAAAAAAGATCCGTTGGCATTATGCCAGACGCATCGGTGCCTGCTTTTGCGCGGGGCTTCTCGTCGTCTCGCTGATCTTTTCGGTCTTCGCGCTCCGCATCCCCGCATATATAAAGGCGCTCTCGGAAAAGACCACCATTTACGAGGATTACTACATAGACCCCGACACGGTGCAGATCACCGCCGACGGAAAACCGAAAAATCTCATTTATATCTATCTGGAAAGCATGGAGACCACCTACGCGTCCCGTGCTCTTGGCGGCGCGCAGGGCGTCAACTATATGCCAACGCTGACCGCGCTTGCGGAGGAAAATCTCTCGTTTTCCGACAAGACGGCGGGGTCGCTCGGCGGCTTCCATACGCCGCTCGGTACGGGTTGGACCATGGCGGCACTCCTCGCGACCACGTCGGGCGTTCCCTTCTCCTTTCCCCTCGGTGAGAACGGTCACAACGACATGATCTTGCGCGAGACCTTTGCCTCGGGACTGACCACGCTCGGCGACATTCTGGCAGAAAAGGGATACCGTCAGGAGTTCCTTTGCGGCTCGGACAGCGCGTTTGGCGGCAGGAAAACCTATTTTGAACAACACGGAAATTACGAGATCTTCGATCTGTTCACCGCGCGCGAGGAAGGCTATATTCCCGACGACTACAAGGTCTGGTGGGGCTTTGAGGACAAGCACCTCTACGAGATCGCAAAGGACGAGCTGACCGAGCTTGCGGCATCCGATCAGCCCTTTAACCTCACCATGCTCACCGTGGACACGCACCACGTGGGCGGCTTTACCTGCTCGCTTTGCGAGTACCAATACGTGGACAAGCTTGCCAACGTGGTCAGTTGTGCTGACCGCCAGCTTGCTGAATTTTTGGATTGGTGTCGCGCGCAGGATTTCTACGAGGACTCGGTCATTATCATCACGGGCGACCACCCGCGCATGGACACCCTCCTGATCGGCGAGACCGACTACTACGACCGCACCATCTACAACTGCTTTATCAACGCGGCAACCGCGCCCAAGGGTGCTACGACCGAGAGACTGATAACGTCCTTTGACCTCTTTCCCACGACGCTTGCGGCAATGGGCTTTTCGATCGAGGGCGACCGGTTGGGACTGGGTGTCAACCTTTTCTCAACAACGCCAACCCTCGCCGAGCGGTTGGGCTACGATTATCTTGAAACCGAGATCAATAAATTTTCCGATTATTATATCCGCGAGTTTTCATAAAAAACATTTCCAATTGCACAAATGATACACAAAATGGCAGAGAAACATACATCTCTGCCGTTTTTGTTGTAGAGGCGATCATGAATCACCCCTACCGACTTGTTCAAATTTTAAGACAACGCCGCACAAATCCTTCTCGCAAAACAACTATTGTGGAGAATGCAGGGTCTCGGTGGTCCCTGCATTCTTGCGGCAGTCCCTAACGAACCGTTCGCAAACATCCCTAATTTTGCCCTAAATAAAGGAACGAGGCAGAGACTGCCCCGATTAGCCTATCCTATAAATGCGTTAGAAGTTCTTGAAGGGGTTTGGGGGAACTTCTTTCAAGAAGTTCCCCCAAAAAATCACTTTCCAATATCCTTCAAATATTCATCGATCGCCCGTGCGGCGGTCTTACCTGCGCCCATGGCGAGGATCACAGTCGCAGCACCCGTTACAGCGTCACCGCCCGCGTACACGCCGTCAAGCGAGGTCTTTCCCGTCTCCTCGGCGACCACAATGCCGCCGCGGCGGTTGACCTCAAGTCCCTCGGTCGTATCCTTGATCAAGGGATTGGGAGACGTTCCGATCGACATGATCACACTGTCACATTCCAGCTCGAACTCCGAGCCAGCGATCTCCACGGGGCTTCTGCGTCCCGATGCGTCGGGTGCGCCAAGCTCCATGCGAATACAACGCATTGCTCGAACAAATCCGTTTTCGTCTCCAAGGATCTCCACGGGATTGTTCAGGAGCATAAACTCAATGCCCTCCTCCATGGCGTGCTCGACCTCCTCGCGCCGTGCGGGAAGCTCCTCAAGCGAACGCCGATAGACAATATAGACCTTTTCCGCGCCGAGTCGGAGCGCACTTCTTGCGGCATCCATTGCCACGTTTCCGCCGCCTACGACGGCAACCCTTCTTGCGTGTTGGATCGGCGTGGTGCTATCCTTTCGGTATGCCTTCATCAGATTGACACGCGTAAGGAACTCGTTGGCAGAATACACCCCCTTGAGGTTCTCTCCCGCAATTCCCATAAAGCGAGGCAGTCCCGCACCCGAACCGACAAACACGGCTTCAAAGCCCTCGTCACGCATCAGCTCCTCGATCGAGAGCGTCTTTCCCACCACGGTGTTCACCGCGATCTTGACACCAAGCGCCTTCAGCGTCTCGATCTCCGCTGCCACGATCGCCTTGGGAAGACGGAATTCGGGAATTCCGTACACCAAAACGCCTCCCGCAGTATGCAACGCCTCAAATATCGTCACGTCGTAGCCTCGTTTGGCAAGGTCGCCCGCACAGGTCAGGCCCGAGGGACCCGAGCCCACGACCGCCACGCGATGCCCATTGGGAGCAGTGGGCGCAGGGTTCTCCGCGCCGTTTGCGTTATGATAATCGGCAACGAAGCGCTCCAAGCGACCGATCGCCACAGGCTCTCCCTTAATGCCGCGCACACACTTGCCCTCGCACTGCGATTCCTGCGGGCAAACTCTGCCGCAGACCGCGGGAAGCGAGCTGGAGTCTGTGATGATACGGTAGGCTTCCTCAAACTCACCCACCTTGACCTTTTGAATAAAGCTCGGGATCGAGATCCCCACGGGGCACCCGCTCACGCAGGGACTGTTTTTGCAGTTCAGGCATCTGTCGGCTTCGTCAAGCGCCATCTGCTCGGTGTACCCTTTTGCCACCTCGTCAAAGTTGCGTGCACGCACCTTGGGGTCTTGCGACGGCATGGGATTCTTGGTAACTCGCATATTCGGCATTTTACTCTACCTCCTTGCGAAAGAGATTGCAGGTCGCCTCGTGCGCCTCGCGCTCGAATGGCTTATACATCGACGACCTCGCGATCGCCTCGTCAAAATCGATCAGGTGTCCATCAAACTCGGGACCGTCCACGCAGGCAAACTTCGTCTCTCCGCCTACGGTCAATCGGCAACCACCGCACATTCCCGTGCCGTCGATCATGATCGGATTCATGGACGCCACCGTCTTGATGCCGTACTCACGCGTCAGCTTGCAAACGAATTTCATCATGGGCAAGGGCCCTATGGTAATGACTTCGTCGTATTTCTCTCCACTCTCGATCAAGGCACGGAGTGCGTCGGTTACAAGACCGCGCTCGCCCCATGAGCCGTCGTCGGATACCTTGACGAGCCGCGTGGAATTTGCCGTGAATTCGTCCTCAAGGATCACAAGATCCTTGCTACGAAATCCTACAATGCTGTGCACCTCCGTCCCCTGAGTGAAAAGCTTTTTGGCGACGGGAAAAGCAATGGCACATCCCACTCCGCCGCCCACCACGGCAACCTTCTTTTTGCCCTCAGTGTCAGTAGCTCTGCCAAGTGGGCCGACAAAATCGTGCAGACAATCGCCCTCGTTCATATGATTGAGCTGTTCGGTTGTGGCACCGACCACCTGAAAGATGATCGTGACGCTTCCCGACGCGCGGTCGTAATCGGCGACCGTGAGCGGAATCCGCTCTCCGTTCTCATCGGTCCGCAAAATAATGAACTGACCGGGTTCTGCCTTTTTGGCAACCGCAGGGGCGTCTATGCGCATCAGCGTAACCGTTGGATTCAAGCTCTTTTTCTCTAAAATACGGTACATTTTCCTCGGTGATCCTTTCCTTCTATCGAGCTTTGGTAAAAAGCAGAACAAAATCGCATTTTTCTCTTGCCAAAAGCTTCTCTTGGGTGTATAATGATAGAAACAAATATAAAGATATTATACTACATTCTGTGTCGTTTTTCAATAGGTGAATTTGAATTTTTCATGCAAAACCCAAAGAAAGGCTTGGTAAAGATATACAAATGGAAACCGATTTTCAAAAAGCTGTTGGAAAAAGTCGCGGCGAGGTTGCCCGCGACATCAACGATTTTCTGAGCACCCCCTATCCCATCACGCGTCGCGGCGTGCAGATCGATCTGTGTCAGCTTTCCCCCGACCTGAATATGCACGAGCAATTCTCCTTTGCGCTTCTCGCGGAAGCCTACGCACAGAATTGGGACGCACGTTCTGCCGAAGGCTTTTACCGTCGTGCCGTCTCCTCCGTCGTCTCTCCCGACGTGGCAGATGCAATGGTCGAGGCGTTCCGCGACCGCAACGGCACAGCATACAAGACCTACGAGGCGCGCTACGGCAACCGCTTCACGCTCTCCGACGGCTCTTATTGGGCGACCGCCTTGGCACTCTCGATCGATGCGGGAAGTCCCGCGCCGATCCTCTCTTATCTGCGTCTGTTCACCGTTTGCTTGATGGAATTTGCCTACATGGAAGACCGTAACCCCGACGCGACCTACACCTGGCAATATTACGAATCCTTCCGCGCGCTTCTCGACGCGCTGACCGCCAAACCCGAAAATCCCCCCCACCCCTTGAAGGTACGCGCACTTGGCGGAACGGCAGGAAAGCGCAACGGCGACGCCTACACGCTCTCCCTCGGTGTTGATATTGAAAACCCAAACACCGACCGCATGGCGCGTGACGTACATATCGACGTCACACTCAAGGATCGCGACGGCAACGTCGTGACCGTGATCAAGGATCGGATACAGTCGATCGATCCCGCCACTGTCTACCACTACGGCATCACGCGCGCGGTTCGCGGTGCTGCAACCGCAGGGATCTCTGCGTCGGTAAAGGCACACTCCTATCTAAAGCTGAGCACACCGATCATGAAGCACGCCAAGCTGACGAGCCTGCGGATCTTCCGTTCCGAGAACGCCACGCGCCTTTCGGGCAGTCTCCACAGCGAGTACGACCGCGCGATCAATTCCGCCACGCTTCACTATCAGCTTCTGACAAACGAAAACAAGATCGTAGGCGGCGGCAATGAGTGGCTTTTGGACGGAATACAACCGAACGCCACACACGCGCTCGACTCCACTCTCGCGCTTACCGTTCCCAACGCCTCAAAGGCGGTCTATTCGATCGACTTCGACGCGATGGAGCTTGTACGCGACTGACCTTATTTTCGGTCAATATTTAA
>JAZRIE010000193.1:0-2235 GCA_045645105.1 Eubacteriales bacterium
CCGATACAGTAATATATCGGAAAGTTTTGTCAAAAGTGTTGACAAGTAAACATCCTTGTGGTATAATATATTTGTATGTTCACTTGTTAACATATGTCGAAATTTGTTCGGAAAGGATCGAATATGAAACAATATCCGTTATATGAATCAAGAAAATACCGTGATATGCGCGACATGATCGAGGACGCTTCGGTTCGCTTTGCAAACGATGTGGCATTCTCCTATCGCAAAAAGCCGCACGACGAAGCCGCCGCGCGTGTTCCCTACTCTCTGTTTTGCGAGGACATCCGCGCGCTCGCGACCGAAATGATCCACCGCGGCATGTCGGGAAAGCACTGCGCGCTTGTCGGCAAGCTCTCCTACCATTGGGTTTGCGCTTATTTTGGTCTGTTGGCGGCGGGGGCTGTCGTAGTCCCCTTGGATAAGGATTGGCGCGGCGAGGACTTAGCCCACACCGTATCGCGTGCCGATTGCGAATTTTTATTTTGCGACTCGCTCATTCATGAAAAGGCTGAGGCAATCGTTGGTGGTTCGTCGGTCTCGTCGGTCGTGTGGATGGGAAAGAGCCGTGAGGGCGGCGACGCGCTCCCCGATCTGATGGAAGCGGGACGTGGAAAAATGCTTGGCGGCGACCGCAGCTATTATGAAAATCACATTGACCCCATGGCATTGGCGATCCTCGTCTTTACCTCGGGAACAACGGGAAGCGGCAAGGGCGTGATGCTCTCTCAAGACGCGCTCATGACCGACCTGTACGCAGGGCTTCAGGTGGTCTCGCTCTCTAAAAAGACGGTCGCCGTTCTGCCGCCGCACCACACCTATGGGTGCAACGTGGGCTTTGTGGCGCATTTTGCGTCAGGCTCCGAGGTCTATCTCTCGGACGGTCTGCGCTATATCCAGAAGGAGCTGCGCGAGGAACAGCCCGAGCATCTGACCTTAGTCCCCCTCTTTGTGGAGACCTTCTACAGAAAGATCCTTGCCTCTGCCAAGGAGCAGAAAAAGGATAAGCTTCTCTCTCGCATGATGAAAATGAGCAACGCCTTGCGCCGCGTGAAAATCGACGCACGCCGCTCGATCTTTCAGTCGGTCCTCTCTACCTTTGGCGGAAAGCTCCGTTTGATCATCTGCGGCGGCGCACCGCTCAGCCGCGAGATCGTTGAGACCTTTGACGCGCTCGGCATTACCATCATCAACGGCTACGGCATCACCGAGTGTTCTCCTCTGGTCGCCGCAAGCCGCAACCGTCAAAACCTCGCTCACGAGGCGGCAGGATGCGTGGGGCAGCCCCTTCCCTGCATGCAGATCAAGCTACGCGACGTAAACTCCGAGGGCGAGGGGGAAATTTGCGTCAAGGGTGGCAACGTGATGATGGGCTACTACAAGGACGATGCCGCAACCGCCGCCGCGTTTGACGCCGACGATTACTTCCGCACGGGCGACTTTGGGAAATTTGACCGCGACGGTCAGCTTTATATCACGGGCAGACTGAAAAACCTGATCATTCTTGCCAACGGAAAGAACGTATACCCCGAGGAGATCGAAAACGAGCTGACCTCGGTTGGCGGCGTTCTGGAGATCGTGGTTTACGAGGGACAGAGCGCGCGCGGAGTGGAGCATAACGCCATTGTTGCCGAGATTTTCCCCGACGCCGATTATCTGAAAAAATACAACATCACCGACGCCAACGCCTACCTGCAAATGGCTGTAGACAACTACAACAAAAACGCGATCCCCTATAAAAAGATCGCGCTCCTGAGGGTGCGTGACGAGGAATTTCCCAAAAATACGCTTCGCAAAATTCTTCGCTACAAGCTTGATATGACGATTGATTAACACGAAGAAAAGAAAAGAAAAAAAGAAAAGAAAAAAAAGGATCGCCTCATGTCGAGACGATCTTTTTTTGAAATTCTATAGAATATCGTTTAATCAGAAGCTGACCTCGGTTGCCACCTTATAGAGCCGTTGCAGCTCTGCCGTGCGCTTTGCACAAAGAGCCTTCATCTCCTCAAGCTGTTCGGGAGTAAACTGATCCAGATCTCCCGGCTTGAGCTTGTTTTTATACATTCTGTCGGCAATCAGCGCAAACGCAATATCGAGGGGCATGATCTCGCTTTCCAGCTCACACATCACCACGTTGCTCTTACCCTCCACCAAAAGCTCAACCGCCTTGACACCCATTTGTGCCGCGGTGGTACGGTCTCTCATGGTAGGCTTGCCGCCACGGACGATATGCGC